>JAHECE010000291.1 GCA_024641895.1 Actinomycetales bacterium | reverse complement strand
CGCGCGGACCGCCGCGGCCACGGCCGCCACCCTGGAGGTGCCGCCTCGTGCGTGTCTGGCCATCAGCGCTGCTCGCGCCGCTCGTCGCTCTCGTCGCAGGCGGCTGCGCCGCGGGACCCTCCCCGGCGGACGAGGCGCAGCGCCTCGCCGCTGACCTCGCCGACGGGACCTTCGACACCGCCACCATCGCGGGCGAGGACCAGCCGGACGAGGCCCTGGCGACGATCCTGGGCAATCTCGCCGAGAAGCCGCGGTCCGTCGAGGTCGGCGAGATCACCGAGTCCGAGACCACCACGGATCTGCGCACGGTCGACCTCACGTGGACCTGGGACCTCGGCGAAGACGCCGAGGCGTGGGTCGTCGAGACGACGGCGCAGCTCGAGCGCGTCGACGGCGAGTGGGTCAGCCACTGGTCGCCCACGCTGGTCCACCCGGCCGCGACCGAGGCGTCCTCGCTGCGGCTCACCCGGACCTCCGCCGTCCGGGGCGACGTCCTCGGCGAGGACGGGCCGCCCGTGGTGACCGAGCGCCCCGTGTACGACATCGGGATCGACAAGGCCAACGCCGGTGATGACGCTGCGGCGTCGGCCGCGGCGCTCGACCTGGCCGAACGGCTCGGCTTCGACGACCCGGCCGCGTACGCCGCGAGGGTGTCGAACGCCGGACCATCCGCCTACGTCATCGCGATCACCGTCCGGGAGGACGAGTCGCACGACTGGAGCGTGCCGGAGCTGCGGACCCTGCCCGGCGTTCTCGTGCGGTGGCGAGAGATCCCGCTCGCACCCACGGCCGGCTTTGCGCGGCCGATCATCGGCACCGTGGGCGAGGCGACGGCCGAGATCATCGAGGCTTCTGACGGCGCCGTCGCCCAGGGCGACCAGGTCGGGCTCTCCGGGTTGCAGAGGCAGTACGACGAGGAGCTCCGCGGGATCCCCGGGGCCACCGTGATCATGCGGACCGACGACGTCGACCAGGAGCTGTACGCCGCCGCCCCCGTGGCCGGCACCGACCTGGTGATCACTCTTGACATCCCGCTGCAGAAGCTCGCCGAGGAGATCCTCGCCGACGTCGAGCCGGCGAGCGCGATCGTCGCGATCCGGCCGTCGACCGGGCGGGTGCTGGCCGCTGCGAGCGGCCCGGGGGGCGGCGGACTCAGCACCGCAACCCTCGGCCTCTACCCGCCGGGCTCGACGTTCAAGATCGCCACGGCCCTGGCGTCGCTCCGGCACGGCCTCACGCCGGACAGCCCGGTCGAGTGCCCCGCGACCCTGACCGTGAACGGCAGGGAGTTCAGCAACTACCCGGGCTACCCCACGAGCTCGCTCGGCACGGTTCCGTTTCGCGAGGCGCTCGCGCAGTCCTGCAACACGGCGATGATCGCCCAGGGTGAGGTGGTCTCGTCGGCCGACCTGGCCTCAGCCGCGGAGACGCTCGGGATCGGCGCCACCGGGACCTTGGCCTTCCCGTACGCCTCCGGCTCCGTGCCGGACGACAGCACCGGCACGGAGCACGCCGCGAACCTCATCGGCCAGGGCAAGGTGCTCGCCTCACCGATGGCGATGGCTGTCGCGGCCGCGTCCGTCGCCCACGGATCGACGGTGACGCCGATCCTCGTCACGGGTCACGGCGGCGAGGCGGACCCGCCCGCGGTCCCGCTCACCGCCGACGAGGCGGCTGACCTCCAGTCGTTGATGCGCGGGGTCGTGACCTCAGGCACGTCGACGTTCCTGCAGGACGTGCCCGGTGAGCCGGTGTCGGCGAAGAGCGGGACGGCGCAGTACGGCACGAGCGACCCGCCCCTCACGAACGCCTGGATGATCGCGTTCCAGGGCGACCTCGCGGTCGCGGTGTTCGTCGAGGTCGGCGAGTACGGCACAGCCACCGCCGGCCCGCTGCTCGAGGAGTTCCTGCGGGGTGCGGCGGGCTGACGCGCGAATCACTCGAGCGGACCGGTGTGCCGGTCAGGCTTCAGACCGGCGGGCGACTCCGACCCTTGGCAAGGCGTCGAGGTCAGACATCACAGGTCACCGTGGGTGGCCTCAACAGGCCGCGCGACCACGGAGATGGTCCAGTCGCAGCCTTGCTGCAGTCGCCCGACCCGACCCGACCCGACCCGACCCGACGAGGGTGCCTGTCAGCGAAATCCCCGCAAGTCGCGCTGATGTCCGCCAGCCGGCGCTCTCCAGTGCCCTCCGGACCGACTTGTGGGGATTTCAGGACACCCTCACCCGGCCTCCGGCCGGGGAGCCGAGAGACCGCTCGTCCGCGGTCCGCCGCCAGCACGCCCCCGTAAGGTGGACGGGGCGCCGGCTTGACCTGGCTCGAAGCGCTCCGCGCGGCCGGCCGGCCGCCGAGGCCGCACGACGAAGGGTGGGTGCCCGGGATGACGCTGACCCCGAAGGAACGGGTCGGGCGCGGGCTCGACGTGCTCGCTGCGGGGCTACGCCCCTACATCGATCTGCACATGCGCGCCTCGGTCGACGGCCGGGACTGGGTCGCACTCCTGGCGGCCCGCGACGAGCAGCGCGACGGCCGGCCACGCACCTACTCGATCGAGGACCCCCAGTTCGTCCTGCGCGTCCTCACACAGGAGTGGCGCGCCTTCGGCACCGACCTGACCCGCGTCATGCGCGCCATGGCCGAGGAGGTCCGCCAAGCCCGCAACGACTGGGCGCACAGCCCGTCGATGCCCGAGGACGACGCAACCCGCGCCCTCGACACGATGGAACGCCTGCTCTCCTCCGTCGGCGCAGCCCGGGCGGTACGCGAGGTCCGGGCGCTCAAGGTCCCCGGCGACTCGGTCGAGGTAGGACCGGTCGAGGTGGACCGGGGGGACGCCGAGCAGGTCCCCCCGGAGCAGAACGACGCCCAGCAGGCCGAACCGGGGCAACCCGAGGCAGCGCCCGCCCCGGAAACCGAGCCGGCCCCCGAAACCCCCGAAACCCCGGA
>JAHECE010000074.1 GCA_024641895.1 Actinomycetales bacterium | reverse complement strand
GATGTCGATCGAGTTGACCTCGCGGGCATCGATGTCGCCCAGGTCCTCCACCAGGGATTTCAGCCCCTGCGCCGGACCCACGACGGCGCCGGCGGACCCGCTGCCGGCCGGCCCGGCGCCCGCGGCCGAGCCGCCCGCACCCTCGGGCCCGAAGTAGAACCGGGAGAGCCAGTCGACGCGGTCCTGCTGCCCAGCGGCGATGCGGTCGAGGTCGGACTCCATGCCAGCGGTGAAGTCGTAGTCGACGAGCCGGGCGAAGTGCTCCTCCAGGAGCCGGATGACCGAGAAGGCCAGCCAGGACGGAACGAGGGCCTGCCCGCGGCGCAGCACGTACCCGCGGTCGGTGATGACGGAGATCGTGGCCGCATACGTCGACGGCCGGCCGATCCCCCGCTCCTCGAGGGCCCGGACCAGCGACGCCTCCGTGAACCGCGGCGGCGGGCTCGTCTCGTGGCCCTCGGCGCGCAGCTCCTCGGTGGTCACGTCGTCCCCGACCGCGAGTACGGGCAGGCGCTTCTCCCCCGGCTTGTCCCCGGACTTGCCGTCCTCGTCGTACCGCTCGGCGTCCCGGCCCTCCTCGTACGCCGCCAGGAACCCGCGGAACGTGATGACCGTGCCGGACGCCGCGAACTCGGCGTCCCGACCGTCTGTGCCGACCGCTCCGAGCCGCACGGATGCCGTCGAGCCCTTCGCGTCGGCCATCTGCGAGGCGACCGTGCGCTTCCAGATCAGCTCGTAGAGACGGAACTGGTCCGCGTTCAGCTCCCGGGAGACCTGGGCCGGCGTGCGGAAGGAGTCCCCGGCGGGCCGGATCGCCTCGTGCGCCTCCTGCGCGCTCGCCTTGCCCGAGTAGACCCGCGCCTTGTCCGGCACGAACTCCGGGCCGTACAGCTCGGCGGCCTGGCGTCGGGCGGCGTCGATCGCCTGGCCCGACAGCGCCGGAGAGTCCGTACGCATGTAGGTGATGTACCCGTTCTCGTACAGCGACTGGGCGACCCGCATGGTCTGCTGCGAGGACATCCGCAGCTTGCGCGAGGACTCCTGCTGCAGCGTCGACGTCGTGAACGGCGCCGCCGGGCGACGCGTGTACGGCTTGGTGTCGACGGAGCGAACCGTGACGTCTGCGCCGTCGAGCGCGGCGACGAGCGCGTGCGCGCCGGCCTCGTCGAGGTGGGCCACGGCCTTGGCCGTCAGGACCCCGCGGTCGTCGAAGTCGCGACCGGTTGCCACCCGGACGCCGTCGAGCGCCACGAGACGGGCACCGAACGGCGTCGGGGCGCCGGTGCCACCGCGCTCTCCACCGCCGTCGATCCCGACGAACTCCCCGCGCACGTCCCAGTAGGACGCGGACCGGAACGCCATGCGCTCCCGCTCCCGCTCGACCACGAGGCGCGTCGCCACCGACTGCACGCGACCGGCGGACAGGCCCTGGCGGACCTTGCGCCACAGCACGGGCGAGATCTCGTAGCCGTAGAGCCGGTCGAGGATCCGGCGCGTCTCCTGGGCGTCGACGAGCTGGGTGTCGATCTCCCGGGTGCTCGCCAGGGCACGCTGGATGGCCTCTCGGGTGATCTCGTGGAAGACCATCCGCTTGACCGGGACCTTCGGCGAGAGGACCTGCAAGAGGTGCCAGGCGATCGCCTCGCCCTCGCGGTCCTCATCGGTGGCGAGATAGAGCTCGTCGGCGTCCTTGAGCAACCTCTTGAGCTCGGCGACCTTCTTCTTCTTGTCCGCGTCGACGACGTAGTACGGGTCGAAGCCGTGCTCGACGTCGATGGCGAACTTGGCGTACGGGCCCTTCTTCAGCTCCGCGGGCAGGTCCCGGGGCTGCGGGAGGTCCCGGATGTGGCCGATGCTCGCCTCGACCTCGAAGTCGGAACCGAGGTAGCCCGCGATAGTCCTGGCCTTCGCCGGGGACTCCACGATGACGAGCTTGCGACCGGACATCCCGACCTCTCTCTAGGGCGTTGTTGCCCGCGCACCCTACGCCGCACCTGGCCCGACTCGTCAACCATTCGGTGGACGCGCAGTGGATTGACGGATGAGCAGGAGCACCGTGAAGGCGGCCGCGCAGGTCGCCACGACGGCGAGCGCACCCGCCACATAGGTCGCGACGCCACCGATCTCGACTCCGGCACGGACGTCCCGGAACGCCTCCACGTAGCCCCAGCCGGCCGGTAACGCGGCCAGCACGGCGCCGATCAGGAGGACGAACGCGGTCGGCGCGGTCCCGACGGGTCGCGGCGCAGGCGTGGGTGCGGCGAACCCAGCGCTCGCGTGCTGCCCGCTTGCGGGGTAGGTGGTCGGTGGCTCGCCGTTCGGTGGCTCGCCGTTCGGTGGCTCGCCGTTCGGTGGCTCAGTGCCCGGCGTCGCCACGGCCCGCGGCGCGGGATCTGCTACCGAAGCAGGCCCGAAGGCGCAGACGACGCCGCCCCAGGCCAGGACGACCAGCACCGCCGCCACCACGTCGCTCGGCCGATGCCACTGTCCGATCAGCGTCGCGATGCCGGTGGCAGCCGCGTACGCAGCCCCGAGCACGGCGATCCACGGCCGCGCCCAGCGCGGCGAGACCACCAGGAGCGCGGCGGCCAACGACGCGGCTACCGTGGTGTGCCCGCTGGGCAGGGAGGCATGGCCGACGTCACCGCCCAGGTCAGGACGGTCGAGGGCCCCCCGTTTGAGCAGCTGGGTGGTGAGGTTGGCGCCCCCGACGAGCACGATGGCCATGACCCCGAGCGCCCAACGCCGCCGCACCAGGGCGATGATGACGGCTACGGCGATCCCGGCGACCAGGAACGACCGGGACACGACGTCCAGGACGGGCTCCGAGAGCCGCACCAGCCGGGTCTGTCCGTACGTCGCCCCCGCCAGCGCAGCCTCCTCGATCGCCTGACCGGTGCTGGTCCCGACGAACAGGCGCCAGGTCAGCCAGACGCCGACGGCAGAGACGGCGGAGACCAGGAGGGCGAGAAGCCGCGCGAGCACGCCCGCACGCTACCCCGCGGGAGGCAGCAAGAGTCCGTCGCGCACGAGGTCGCGGACAATCGGCAGCAGCGCAGCCCCCAGATCGGCGGCCGGGACGTCCGTGAGGGTCGCGAGCGCCCCGACGATCTGGCCGACCGTCAGCTCGCCGTCACAGGCGCCCACGAACCCGGCCAGCGCGGTGTCTGCCTGCACGACGTGACCGAAGCCCCCGCCCTGACGCAGCAGCACGATCCGCGGGTCGGCGTCGCCCGGGGTCAGGTAGCGCTCGTCGGTCACGTCCGGTGCCACGACGAGCCGGGCCGCAACCAGGACGGCGTCAGGCGTCACGGCCAGCCAGTCGTGCGCCCGCAGGGTCGCGGCGACGTGCGCTCCCAGCGGCTGGCGCACCGGTCCCCCGTGCTGCTCGACCCGGCGCAGGGTCGGCGAGCCGAAGGAGGGACGCCGCAGTGTGACGTAGCCGAAGCCGACCGCCTCGACGCCGCGGGCCTCGAAGTCGTCGAGCCACTTCTCGTACGCGAGGCGCCACCGGGCCCGGTCGCGGTCCGGGGTCAGCCCGCCGTCGCGCAGCCAGGTCTCCGCGTACTCGGCCGGATCCGCGACCTCGCGCTGGACGACCCAGCCGTCCAGACCCGAGGCCTCGAGCCAGCCGCCGACCCGCTCGCGCCAGTCCTCGCCGCGACGGTGCTCCCAGTTGCCGAGCAGCTGGGCGACTCCGCCGGGCGCGAGAACCTCGCCGACGCCGGTGATCAGGTCACGGACGAGGGCGTCCCCTGCGCGCCCGCCGTCGCGGTAGGTGTAGCGGGGCAGTGCGGCGTCGGCCGCACGGGGCGTGATGACGAACGGCGGGTTGGACACGACCAGGTCGAAGCGCTCGCCGGCGACGGGCTCGAGCATCGACCCGAGCCGCAGGTCGAGGGCGGTCCCGGCGAGGGCGGCGTTGAAGCGGGCGAACGTCAGGGACCGGTCGGAGACGTCTGTGGCAACGACGGCGTCGGCGTGCCGAGCCGCGTGCAACGCCTGGATGCCGCAGCCGGTGCCGAGGTCGAGGGCCCGCACGGCTGGCCCTGGCACCGTGAGCCCGGCGAGCGTGGTCGAGGCACCGCCGACGCCGACCACATGGTCCGGGCGCAGCGGACCACCGGCCGACCGCTCGCCGACGTCGGAGGCGATCCACCAGGAGACCGCACCGGCGGCGTCCTCCGCCGCGTAGGGCGCGAGCTCGACGACGGTCCGCGCCTCGTCGTCTGGACCGGAACCGGCGAGCGTCAGGAGCCCGCAGCGCGCGGCGCCCTCGGCGCCGAGGCGAGGCAACGCGGCGTCGAGGTCACGGCGGAGGACCGGCTCACCCAGGAGGAAGGCGCTCGCCAGCACAGCCGCCGGTTCTGGACGCGAGCGCAGCGCGCGCCGGGCCGGTACGGCCTGCTCACGGCGGAGGGCCGTCGAGGCCACCGACCCGAGCAAGGCCTCGAGGCCGCCGACGGTGTAGCCGGCGTCCGCGAGGTCCGCGCGAAGTGCGTCCAGCTCGAGCAGGCCGGCGCTCGGCCCGTCCGCCGGGATGACCGCCGGAGCCGCCTCCACGGCGTTGGCTCAGCCGACCCGGGCCGGTGCCACGGCGCGAGACTCCCGGTCTGCGGCGGCGGCCCGGACGCGGGACAGGATGATCGCGGCCGCCGCGACAGCTGCCGCGATCAGCGCGATCGTGAGCCGTAGGGCGTGGTTGACGTCGGCAGGAGCGCTCAGGGCGACGATGGCCGGGGCAATGAGCAGCGCGACGAGGTTCATCACCTTGATCAGCGGGTTGATCGCGGGACCGGCGGTGTCCTTGAACGGGTCGCCGACGGTGTCACCGATGATCGAGGCCTCGTGCGCCGAGGTGCCCTTCCCGCCGTACGCGCCGTCCTCGATGATCTTCTTCGCGTTGTCCCAGGCCCCACCCGAGTTGGCGAGGAAGACGGCCATGAGCACACCCGCAGCGATGGCACCGGCGAGGAAGCCGGCGAGAGGTCCCACGCCGAGGCCGAAGCCGACGGCGATCGGGGCCGACGCTGCGAGAAGGCCCGGCGTGGCGAGCTCGCGCAGCGAGTCCCTCGTGCAGATGTCGACCACGCGACCGTACTGCGGGCGGACCTCGCCGGTCATGATCCCCGGGTACTCGCGGAACTGCCGCCGCACCTCGACGACGATCGCACCCGCCGCGCGGGTGACGGCGTCGATGGCGAGCCCGGAGTAGAGGAACACCGTGCCCGCGCCCAGGATCATGCCGACCAGCGTGATCGGCGAGAGCACCGAGTAGCTGAGCATGGCGTCGACGAGGCCGTCCCGCGCGGGTGTCCCGACCTCGCTCAGCGCCGTGAGCACCGCGTCGCCGTAGGACCCGAAGAGCGCCGTCGCGGCAAGCACGGCCGTCGCGATGGCGATGCCCTTGGTGATGGCCTTGGTGGTGTTCCCCGCGGCGTCGAGGTCCGTCAGGATCCGGCCCCCCGCCTCGTCGATGTCTCCCGACATCTCGGCGATTCCCTGCGCGTTGTCGGACACGGGCCCGAAGGTGTCCATGGCGACGATCACGCCGACCGTGGTCAGCAGGCCGCAGCCGGCGAGCGCCACGAGGAAGAGCGCGAGCCAGATCGAGCCGCCCGCGAGCAGGAACACCGCGCAGATCGCCGCAGCGATGATGCCCGCGGTGTAGACCGCGGACTCCATGCCGACGGCGACCCCGGAGAGGACGACCGTCGCCGGGCCGGTCTGCGAGGTCGCCGCCACGTGCAAGGTCGGCTTCGACGTCGTGCCCGTGAAGTAGCCCGTCAACCAGAGGATGACCCCGGCCAGGACGATGCCGACGACGACGGCGCCGGCCGCGACCAGCCGGGGGTCCCCGCCGTGGTCGGCCAGCTCGGCGCTGATGCCGTCGATGGCGCCGAAGGTCGAGGGCAGGTAGAGGAAGGCGGCCACGGTGGCCAGCCCGGCGCCGGCGAGGGCCGAGACGTAGAACCCGCGGTAGATCGCCCGCAGCCCGCTCTCGCTCCCGCGCACCTTCGTGACGAGCACGCCGAGAAAGGCGACGAGGGCACCGATCGCGGTGACGATGAGCGGGAAGATCAGACCCTGCTCGCCGAAAGCGGTGCGGCCGAGGATGAGGGCGGCCACGAGCGTCACGGCATAGGACTCGAAGAGGTCCGCGGCCATGCCGGCGCAGTCGCCGACGTTGTCGCCGACGTTGTCCGCGATGGTGGCGGCGTTGCGCGGGTCGTCCTCGGGGATGCCCTGCTCGACCTTGCCGACCAGGTCGGCACCGACGTCGGCCGCCTTCGTGAAGATGCCGCCCCCGACTCGCATGAACATCGCGAGGAGGGCGGCGCCGAAGCCGAAACCCTCGAGGACGGCAGGTGCCTCGATGCCGTACACGAGCACAGCGACCGCGGCCCCGAGGAGTCCGAGACCGACCACGCTGGCGCCGACGACGCCGCCGGTGCGGAAGGCGATGCCCGCGCCCCGAGCCGCGCCGTCCGGTCGAGATGCGGCAGCCGCCACCCGGACGTTGGCGCGCACCGCGAGCCACATGCCGAGGTAGCCGATCGCGGCGGAGAAGACCGCGCCGAGCGCGAAGGCCACGGACCTGCCGATACGGATGCCGCCGTCGCCCGGCAGGAGAAGCAGCAGCCCGAACACCAGGACCGCGAAGAGCACCAGTGTGCGGAACTGGCGGTTCAGGTAGGCGGCGGCGCCCTCCTGCACAGCGTTGGCGATGTCCTGCATCCGCGCAGTGCCCTCGTCGAACGCCAGCACCTGACGGCGCAGCACGGAGGCCCCGAGGAGCGAGACGACGGCGATGACGCCGACGACAAAGACGACGGCCACGCTGTCGGATCCCAAGCCCTGCATCAATGCTCCTCGCCGGGGCTCGAGTCCCCCCAGATCTCGTGTCCTACGACGGCGGCTCCATGGCCAGCGCATCCATGATCGGCTGCAGCTCGGTCCACCACTGGACGAGGGGCCGTCGGAACTCCATGTCGACAAGGTCGGGCATGGCCTTGAGGGGAATGGTGGACAGCTTGCCGTCCGTCATCCCCACGAAGCCCCAGTCCCGCTTGCCCTCGGCGATCTGACCCGAGAGCCAGTCGACGCAGTACGCGGCAAGACGCGTCGCGTGAACGCGGTCGAACGGCGTCGGGTTCCCGCCCTGCTGCAGGTGTCCGAGCACCATCGGTCGCACGTCGAAGTCGCCGCCCGACTCCTCCGTGAACAGCTGGCACAAGAACTCCGTGGTGTATCCGACGCTGGCTGACTCGTTGCGGATCGCGAGGTGGAAGCGCCGGCCGTTCTTGAAGCTGTCCACCATCGCCGCGACGTCCTGGGTGAGGTCGGCCAACCGTACGCCCTCCTCGTGAAGGTAGACGCGCTCCGCACCGACGGAGAGGCCCCCTGCGAGTGCGAGGTACCCGCAGTACCGGCCCATCACCTCGACCACGAAGCACCGCCTGGACGCCATCGCGGACTGCTTGAGTCGGTCTACCGCGCTGACGATCTCGCACAACGCGGTGTCCGCGCCGATGGTCATCTCCCAGCCCGGGAGGTTGTTGTCGATGCTCGCAGGAAGGCAGATCACCGGCCTCCGGAAGCCCGGGTAGCGGTCCCGTTCCTGCAGCATGCGGTAGGTCGCCTCGTAGGCCCGGTGCCCGCCGATGATCAGCAGCGCATCGATGCTGTTGTTCTCCAGCGAACGGCTCACGGCGTAGTACTGCTCGAGGGTGGGCGCGATCCGGCTGGTGCCGAGCTCCGCGCCTCCGCTGGCGACCCAGCCGTCGACGTCGCCCCAGGTCAGCTCGGCGACCTTGCCGTCGATGAGCCCTTGGAAGCTGCCCTGGACGCCGAGCATCGTGTGCCCACGGGAGAGACCGAACCGCACGGCGGCGCGCACGGCCGTGTTCATGCCGGGCGCCAGCCCGCCGGCGTGCAGGATCGCGATCCGCGGCCCCGACCCGGCGCCGGTGGGCGCCACCTGCGCGATGCCCTCGAACACCTCGGCCATCGAGATGAAGGACGAACCCCGCGCCTTCATCGCGCCCTCGTAGTCGCCGGCGTCGATGAGCCGTGGGATCTCGCGGGTCCGCTCGACCGCCTCCATGAGCGGCGTGCGCGCCACGCGGTTGTTCCGGACGCCGATCAGCTGGGGCTCGTGGTCCGGACCCGCGTTGACGACCTCGAGCGCAGCGGCGTGTCCCACGAGCGTCGGCATCCAGCGGTCGTACGCGCTCGGCGTTCCACCGCGCTGCACGTGGCCCAGGATCGTCACCCGCGTGTCCTCGCCGAGGCGCTCCTCCAGCGTGTCGCGGATGCCCTGACTCGTGATGGGCGCCCCCGAGCGGTCCCGGGCACCTTCGGCGACGACGACGATGCTGTCCCGGCGGCCGGCTGCACGGCCCGCGCGCAGGCGAGCACACATCTCGTCCTCCCAGCCTTCGGCGGGGGGGTTCTCCGGGATGAGCACGTAGTCGGCGCCGCCGGCGATCGCGCTCATCAGGGCGAGGTAGCCGCAGTGGCGCCCCATGACCTCGACGACGAAGGAGCGCTGGTGGCTGGCGGCCGTGCTGCCCAGGGCGTCGATGGCCTCGATGATGCGGTGGAGCGCCGAGTCGGCGCCTACGGTCATGTCCGTGCCGACCATGTCGTTGTCGATGGACCCGACGACGCCCGCGATGATCAGGTGAGTGTGACGGGCCGCCTGCTCCTGGGTGATCTCGCCGGACGCGACGAGCTCCTCGAGCAGACCGCTCCACTCGCTGCGGAACAGGTCAGTTCCCGAGAGCGAGCCATCTCCCCCGATCACGACGAGACGGTCGATGCCATGGTGGACCAGGTTGCGCGCAGCCTTGAGCCGACCAGCGCGCTGCCGGAAGTCAGCCGAGCGCGCGGTGCCGATGACCGTGCCGCCCCGGTGCAGGATCGAACCGACCGAGCCCCAGTCGAACTTCATGATCCGGTCTCCGCCGTCGACGAGACCCTGCAAGCCCTCGTAGACCGCGTACACGTCCGCGCCCGCACCGATGGCCGTCCGGACCACGGCCCGCACGACCGCGTTCATCCCCTGGGCGTCGCCGCCCGAGGTCAGCACCGCGATCGCCGGGTTCTGACCGGCGGCTGGCGCGCCGGAGGCCTCGGGTGCGGGGAGCGTCTTCTTGTTCATGTCGTCATCCCTCGATCTTGATGGGGCTCACCGGCGAGCCTATTCGGGGTCGGGACCCGATGGGCGGGGCCCAGAGCGGCAATCTGACGGACGCACGATCCCGGGAGGCGCACCACTGGTCGCTCGCCTGCGCCGGGGCGAGCGACCACGTGAACGGGCCTCTCGGGTCAGGGGGACTAGCGGGCCGGCCGCGCCTCGAAGCGGTCGAAACCGAGGGTGTCCACTTCTGCGGCCAACGCCCGGAAACGGTCGTCCCAGCCCGGCTCGTCGGCGCGAAAACCTTCACGCGTGCCGATTTCCCGGGCCTGCTGGAGCGCGAAGGTCCGCACCCCGGCAGCGAGGAGGCGGGCGACGATCTCCCCGAGCCGGTCGGTCGCCGCCGAACCGGGATGGATCGTGGTGCGGACCTCGTAGTCCACCCCGCTCTCGAGCACCAGGCCGAGGCTCCGCCACGCCCGCTCGCCCGCCCCGGGCCGACCGACGACCGCCTGGTAGTCCTCCGGAAGGGCCTTGATGTCGAGGCCGACCCAGCGGAGGTCACCCAGCACCTGCGCCAGCCGGGACGGGAAGGCGCCCGACGTGTGCAGGCCGACGGCGAGTCCCAGGGCCCGCACGTCGCTGATCGCCTCGGGTAGTGCCGCCGTGCGGGTCGGTTCCCCGCCGGAGAAGACGAGGCCGTCGAGCAGGCCGCGCCGTCGGCCGAGAAAGGCGAGCACGTCGGACCACTCCAGCACACCGGGGGCCCGGGGGTCGATGAGGTCCCGGTTGTGGCAGTAGGTGCAGTTCCACGGGCACCCCTGCAGGAAGACCGTGGCGGCGAGGTGTCCCGGCCAGTCGCAGGTCGACATCCCCGTGAGGCCGGCAACCGGCGGTGCGGTCGCGCAAGAGGGTGCGCCCACGGCCCTTCCGTCCGGCGCTCGTTCCTCGCGCCTCCCGCCAGGCCCGCCACGATCCGCGCGCGCGGCCGCACCCTCTCCAACAGGTGAGCTCGGCAGCGTCTCCGCGAGCGAGGCACAGTCCGCGGGCGCAACGGCACCCGAACCGTCGGGCGGCGCCTCCTCGGAGCGCACCACGGCCCGACAGGCCTCGTCGACGACCGCGCCCAGCCCTCGGGACACCCCGTCACCCCCGCCGGGGAGCGAGGGTGCCACCGCGGCGGGGCGCGTCGTCGTCGTCTTCATCATGGGACCAGGGCGGGCGACAGCTCGGTCGGGAAGTCCGCGAGACGGCCCGCAGCGACGTCCTCGAGGAACGGCCGGCGCTCGGCGTGCTCGCCCTTCTTGCCGATGTTGAACGACTTGACCGGCCGGTGGTAGCCCATGACGCGCGTCCACACCTCGCACTCGACGGGCTCGCCGTCGGGGCCGCCACCAGCGAACGCGGCCGCACATGTCGGGCAGGTGAGGTGCTCGCCGGCGAGGTAGCCGTGGTGGGGGCAGATGGAGAAGGTCGGCGTGATCGTGAGGTAGGGCATCCGGAAGTTGGTCAGGGATCGGCGGACCAGCTGCTTGCAGGCCTCGGCGCTGGAGAGCCGCTCCGACATGTAGAGGTGCAGCACCGTGCCGCCGGTGTACTTGCGCTGGAGGTCCTCCTGCATCTCGAGGGCCTCGAACGGGTCGTCGGTGTAGCCGACCGGCAGCTGGGAGGAGTTCGTGTAGTACGGGTTGGTGTCTGTGCCGGCCTGGAGGATTCCCGGATAGCGGCGCAGGTCCTCCTTGGCGAACCGGTACGTCGTGCCCTCGGCCGGCGTCGCCTCGAGGTTGTAGAGGTGGCCGGTGGCCTCCTGGAACTCGACCATCCGCGCGCGGACGTGGTCCAGCACCCGCGCGACGAAGGCGTGCCCCCAGGGCGTCGTCACGTCGTCGGTGTCACCGGTGAAGTTGCGGACCATCTCGTTCATGCCGTTGACG
>JAHECE010000073.1 GCA_024641895.1 Actinomycetales bacterium | reverse complement strand
AGACGATCTTCATGAGGTCGGAGCCGATGTCCGCGATCTTGGTGAAGATGCCGCCCGCGATCCGCAGTGCCGCGGCACCGAGGGACTCTCCGATCGCGAACCCGATGAAGCATGCGCCAGCGATGTCGGCCGGCAGGAAGAGCAAGATGATCAGCATCATCAGCAGCTCGAGGCTGATCAGGACCATGCCGATCGCCATGCCGGACTGCAGCGGGATCCGGTGCATGGGCAGCGGGCGCCCCCGGAGCGAGGCGAACGCGGTGCGCGAGTTGGCGAAGGTGTTGACGCGGATCCCGAACCATGCGACGGAGTACGACCCGGCCATGCCGATCAGGCTGAAGGCGATGATGATCGCGACCCGGCCCCACGGGAAGGCGATCAACAAGCCGTAGTAGGCCACGATGACGGCAGCGATGAACGCCCACAGCACCATGAGGAACCGGCCCTGCTGAATCAGGTAGGCCTTGCTGGTGGTGTAGATCAGCTCGGAGACCTCGCGCATCGACGGGTGCACCTCGAGCCGGCGGAGGTGAGTGAACTCCAGGAACCCGAAGGCGAGGCCGATCGCGCACACGACCAGGCCGACGAGCAGCAGCATCCGGCCGGAGGCGCCACCGAGCACGGTCACCGTGCTGAGGTCGGGCAGGACCAGCGCTGCTTCGCCGCCGTGGACCGTGCCCTCGCCCTCGCCGCCGGAGGAGGCGGAGGCGCACCCGGAGAGTGCGGCGAGGATGGCCAGGAGGCCGGCCATGAGGGCCAGACGGCGCCGCCTGGGCGTCTTGTCCGCGCGCGTGCGCAGCTCGATTCCTTCGCCGTCCGCATGGCGGCGACGCGGGTCCCGGGCCGGCGAGGACGGGCGGCCGGCGCTGGGTGACTGGGCAGGTGAAGCCACGATTGCCCCCGGTGGATGTCGGTGCACAAATCTGTCCTGGGCACCGTAGAACGCCCCGCAGCCCCGGAAGCGTGACCTTTGGCACACCGGTCGGATGTCCACCACCAGGGCGCGCTCCGGCGGGGCGGTCGGGTGGCGCGGGGCGTCGGGCCGAGTCGGGCACGGCCCGACGCCCCGCGTCGCTTCGCGGGTGATACCGCTTGTGCCCGGACGTGCCGCGCCAGGGCCGTCCCGCGTTGCGGAGGGGGCGTTGGTCGGGCGGCTTCGGGCACATCGTTGCTCGATCGAGACAGGCCGCTACGGCGTGAAACGCCGATCCACGCGTAGGTTCACGTCATGGATGACCCGATCGAGAACCGTGGGGGCGACCCGACGGCCGCCGGCGCGCTCGGAGACGTGCTCGTCGAGCTGCGCCACGTCAACAAGCATTTCGGCCAGCTGCACGTGCTCCGTGACATCGACCTGGAGGTCGGCCAGGGCGAGGTCCTCGTCGTCATCGGACCCTCCGGCTCGGGCAAGTCGACGCTGTGCCGAGCGATCAACCGGCTGGAGACGATCGACTCGGGAACCATCCTCATCGACGGCGTACCGCTGCCCGAGGAGGGCAAGGGGTTGGCCAAGCTGCGTTCCGACGTCGGCATGGTGTTCCAGTCGTTCAACCTCTTCGCCCACAAGACCGTGCTGGACAACGTCACGCTCGGCCCCATCAAGGTGCGCGGCGTCAAGCGTGAGGCGGCCAGGAAGCAGGCGATGGAGCTGCTCGACCGGGTCGGCGTGGCCGACCAGGCGGCCAAGCTGCCCGCGCAGCTCTCGGGGGGTCAGCAGCAGCGCGTTGCGATCGCTCGGGCGCTGGCCATGCATCCGAAGGTCATGCTCTTCGACGAGCCGACCTCGGCTCTCGACCCCGAGATGATCAACGAGGTCCTCGACGTCATGGTGCAGCTCGCCGGGGAGGGCATCACGATGATCGTCGTCACCCACGAGATGGGCTTCGCCCGCAAGGCCGCGCACCGGGTGGTGTTCATGGCCGACGGGCAGATCGTCGAGCAGGCAACGCCCGAGGAGTTCTTCACCAACCCCCGGAGCGAGCGCGCCAAGGACTTCCTGTCCAAGATCCTCACGCACTGACGGGCTCCTGACCCGGGCGTCCCGCAAGCCGCAAATCCCGCGACCTCCGGATCGCGGCGACCGAAGGAGAAGAAGATGCGTACACGCACCATCAGGTGGGCCGCCCTCGCCGCGGCCGCAGGCCTGAGCCTGGCGGCCTGCAGCGGCGGGACCGACTCGGACCCCGACGCAGGATCGTCCGTCGACCCGGGCTCGTTCCCTGCGGGGAGCACGATGGCCCGGCTCGCCGAGGCCGGTGAGATCACGGTCGGCACCAAGTTCGACCAGCCGCTCTTCGGCCTGCAGGGTCCCGACGGCAAGCCAGTCGGCTTCGACGTCTCGATCGCGACGATCATCGCCGGCGAGCTCGGGATCGCCCCCGGTGACATCACCTGGATCGAGACCGTGTCGGCCAACCGGGAGCCGTTCATCCAGGACGGCCGGGTGGACATCGTCGTGGCGACCTACACGATCAACGACAGCCGCAAGGAGGTCGTCGACTTCGCAGGGCCGTACTACGAGGCAGGCCAGGCGCTCATGGTCCGCGCCGACGACGACTCGATCACCACGCCCGAGGATCTCTCGGGCAAGAAGGTGTGCTCGGTCGACGGCTCCACTCCGGCGAAGAACATCCAGGACAACTACCCCGAGGCCGAGCTCGTGACCTTCGCGGCGTACACCGACTGCCTCGACCCGCTCCGCAACGGGCAGGTCGATGCGGTGACCACGGACAACGTCATCCTTGCCGGCTACGTGGCCGAGAGCCCCGACGACTTCAAGGTGGTCGGCGAGCCGTTCACCGCCGAGCCGTACGGCATCGGCCTCGCCAAGGGCGACGACGAGTTCCGTGGCTGGATCAACGACGTTCTCGAAGCGATCGAGGCCGACGGACGGTGGACCGCGGCCTGGGAGGACACGGCCGGAACCGTGCTCCCGACGCCGGAGCCGCCGGCGGTCGACCGCTACTGAGTGCCATCGACGCAAGGATCGACCGGCGGCCGGGCGTTGCGGCGCCCGGCCGCCGGGGCAACCGTGGGCCGGCCGGCGAGTGACGCGCAGGCCGGCCCCGACCGAGGAGCGTGACCCATGGACTCCGTGATCGAGGCTCTACCCGTGTACCTCGACGGCTTCCGCCTGACGCTCTACCTGGCGGCGATATCCGGAGCGCTCTCGCTCGTGCTCGGCACGGTGCTCGCGGCCTTCCGCGTCTCGCCGTTGCGCTCGCTCCGTCTCATCGGGACCCTCGTCGTCGAGGTGGGCCGAAACACGCCCCTCACCCTCGTCTTCATCTTCTTCGTCTTCATCCTGCCGGGGATCGGCATCATCCTGCCGCTTGGGACCCTCCCGGCGATCATCGCGCTGACGGTCTACACCTCGGCCTTCGTCTGTGAGGCCGTCCGTTCGGGCATCAACAGCGTCGGGATCGGACAGGCGGAGGCGGCGAGGGCGATCGGCCTCGGCAGCGTCCAGACGCTCACCCTGGTCGTGCTGCCGCAGGCGCTGCGCACCGTCGTGCCGCCTCTGATCAACGTCCTCATCGCCCTGACCAAGAACACCTCCGTCGCGGCGGGCTTCGCCGTCGTCGAGCTCACCGCGACCGGCCGCGGCCTCGCGCGCGACTACCCGGCCGACGTGATCTGGATGCTCCTCGGCGTCGCGTTCTTCTACCTGGTCATCACGATCCCGGCGGGGGCGATCGCGGGGTCCATCGAGCGACGGGTGGTGTTCAGCCGATGAGCAAGAGCGTCCTCTACGACGAGCCCGGTCCGAAGACCCTCAGGCTGGAACGCAACGCCTCGATCGCCGTCGGTGCCCTGATCGCCGTGGGTCTCGTCTTCGTGATCATCGGCATGGCCGGTCGAGGGCTCTTCGACGACCGGTGGCTCGTCTTCACCGACCCGCCCAAGGGTCAGACCGCCGGCGACGTGTGGGGCTCGCTGGGGCGCGGGCTGCGGGCCACCCTGACGGCCGCGGCCGTCGCGGCACCCGTCGCTTTCGCGCTCGCGTTCCTGCTGGCGATCTTGCGCACGTCCGGGTCCCGGTGGGTCAGCCGCCCGGTCACCTGGCTGATCGAGTTCCTTCGCGGGATGCCCGTGCTGCTCATGATGTTCTTCGGGCTGCTCGCCTTCGGTCTCTCGGCGTTCGCTGCCGTCGCCTTTGGGCTGATCCTCTACAACTCGGCGATCATGGCGGAGATCCTTCGGGCGGGGTTGGCCGCCCTGCCCAAGGGCCAGGTGGAGGCGGGCACCGCGCTGGGGCTGACCCGCTGGCAGACGATGAGGCTGATCCAGCTGCCGCAGGTCGTCCGGCTCATGCTCCCGTCCCTGATCAGCCAGCTCGTGGTGCTGCTCAAGGACTCGTCGCTGGGCTTCATCGTCGGCTACCCCGAGCTGTTGCGCACCATGCAGCTCAACTACAGCTTCTTCGGGGACAAGTACCGGTTCCCGCTGTTCGTCGTGGTCCTGATCATCTACCTGGCCGTGAACATCACCCTCACGCGCGTGGCGATCCTCGTCGAGCGGAGGCTGGGCGCGCGGGGTCAGAGCGGCCGGGTCGCGACGACGGCGCTGCCGCCCGAGGCCGAACCGGAGCCGCTCGGGCGGGCTTAGGAGCCGAGGAGCGGCTTCAGCCGTTCCTAGCAGACCGGGCTCGCCTGGCGAGCCGAAGTCTTTCGTCGCACCGGGAGGGCGCGTGGGTGCACGACAGCTGGGCTGGCGTCTCGTCTACGAGGCGCTGGCCGCCCGGGTGCGGCGGCCGGAGTGGTCCTTCATGAACTACGGCTACGTGCCTCCGGACGGGGGGTCGGGTCCCGAGCCTGGGCTCGTCGCGCTGGACGAGCGCGACGAGCGCGACCGGCTCAGCATCCAGCTCTACCGTCGGGCCGTCAGCGGTGCGGCCGTGCGGGGCGCGGACGTCCTCGAGGTCGGTAGCGGTCGCGGGGGCGGTGCGTCCTACGTGGCCCGCTGCCTGGAGCCGCGCTCGACGACCGGCCTCGACTTCTCGCGGGCCGCCGTCGCGTTCTGCCAGCAGAACCGGCTGGTGGCGGGCCTGTCGTTCGTTCACGGCGACGCTCTCGCGATGCCGTTCGCGGACGAGTCGTTCGACGTCGTCCTCAACATCGAGTCGTCCCACTGCTATGGCTCGATGGACGCCTTTCTCTCGGAGGTGCACCGCGTGCTCCGGCCCGGCGGGACGTTCTGCTGGGTGGACCTGCGCGAGGAGGCGGCCGTCGCGGTCCTGCGACGCCAGTTCGCCGAGTCGGCGCTGGTCGTGGCCGACGAGCAGGAGATCACGGACGGCGTGCTCCGGGCACTCCGGCTCGACGACGCCCGCAAGGTCGCGCTGATCGAGGGCTTGTTCCCGCGGGTCCTGCACCGCCCGTTGCACCGGTTCGCCGCGACAGCGCGATCGAGCACCTTCGACCGGTTCGAGAAGGGTTCGCTGCGCTACCTGAGCGCCCGGGCGACGAAGTCCGCGGCCGGGGGCGTCTGAGCGGGTGCGGCCGGTGGATCGGGGAGCCGGTGGGAAGAATGGTTCAGGCCGATCCCTCCCGCCTGAGGTCTGCCTCGATCCAACCTGCGACGGCCAGCGCGATGTGGTCGTCCCAGTGGCGGGCGGCGACCTGGACGGCCAGTGGGAGCCCGGTGGCCGGGTCCGTCCCGACGGGCACCGTGACAGCCGGCCAGCCGAGCAGGCTCCAGGGCAGCGTGAACACGTAGTCCTCGGCCGTCAGGTCGCGGCGTAGCGGCGCGACGTCCGCGACGGTCGGCCCCAGGATGACGTCGCACGACGCGGCAGCCCGGTTTGCCCGCCTGGTGAAGTGGTCCCAGGCCTGCAGGTGCCGCTCGAGCCGGGCGCCGGAGAGCGACGCCCGCGCCCAGTGGTCGCGCGTGATCTCGAGTGACTCCTCGAGGTGCACGGGGAACGGCTCGTCGAGGACGACACAGCCCCGGCGGAGCAGGATGCCCGCGGCACGCTCCACGGCGGCGCCCGTCGAGCCGGCGGGTCGCCACGGGCCCTCCCCGTGCACGACGGCCACCTTGCGCGCTCGCGGATCCAGGTGCTCCGGGTCCCGGAGCGGGACGGGCGCGCACGCGCCGTCCTTGCCGTCGGGGCCCGCGATGACCCGCAGGGCGGCGATCAGCTGCCGCACCCCGGGCGCGATCGGGCCGATGACCGTCCTGCCGTCCTGGTGAAGGCCGATCTCGGGGTAGTGGCCGGTGCCCGGGACCCGTCCGTAGGACGGCTTGAGCCCGGCCACCCCGCACCAGGCGGCGGGCACGCGGATGCTGCCGCCGGAGTCGCTCCCCAGGCCCAGCGCGGACGCGCCCGTCGTGACGAGGACCGCCTCCCCGGTGGAGGACCCTCCCGGTGAGCGGTCAGCATCGAGCGGGTGGAGGCACCGGCCGTGGATCGGGTGGTCCTGCCCAGGTTGGGACTTCGCGACGACGACGGCGCCCGCTCGTCGGAGCCGGGCCACGGCCGTCGCGTCGAGCGCCGGGACGCGACCCGAGCGACTGGTCGCCTCGCCCTCGCACGGCAGGTCGGCGACGTCGATCCAGTCCTTGACCGTGAGTGCGACGCCCCGCAAGGGACGGGGTGGGGCGTCGGGGCGAGCATCCTCGTTGTCGAGTGCTGCTGCGGCCATCAGGGCGGCAGCGTCGTCTCGGGCCACGACGGCGCCCAGCGGGCCCGCGGCATCAAGGCGCAGGATGGCGGCGCGTACGGACTGAACGGCGGGTCCCCGGAGCGCGAGATCGGCGACCATCCGCATCCTGGTGTCGCCCACCGGCGCTCAGACCTCGGGTTCGGGCTGGAACGGGCGGACTTCGACCGGAGCGCGGCAGGCGGCCGAGCCCAGCGCGGCCAGGTCGAGCGCCGCCGCCTTGTCGGTCGCCCGGACAACCCAGAAGCCGCCGAGGAACACGTCACCACCCGCGAAACGGCCGTCCGTGATGACGATCTCGCCATCCTTGACCTGCACGACCGCGGCGTCGTCGGGCCCCAGGAGCCCGCCGGCGAACACCCACGCCCCGTCGGTCCGGAGCCGGCTGTTGAAGGCGTCGACGTCGGCGTACATGTGGGCCATCACCTCGGGCGACGGCGGCTCCTGGCCACGGGCGCCATGGACCGACAGCAGGAATTGCGGCATGCGGACTCCTCGGGTGAGTGGGCCCCAGCATGCGGCCGGCTGGGTACCGAGGCTCATCATGGCGACCGCCGGGCCGGTTGGGAATGGGCGGGTTGGCCGATCCGGGCGACGCAGAGGTGACGGATCGGGGTGAATCGTGACAGCGTGGGTCCGCGGTGGCGGCGATCTGCATCTGGCGGTTCGTGTGCGCCGCACCGACTGATGACTTCGACTGGAAGGCGCATCGATGCGCAAGCGAATGGCTGAGTCGGCCGACGAGGCTGCCACCGCTGCCCCGGCAGCCGGCGAGTGGCTCGACCTGGACGCCCTGGCGGAGGTGGAGATCACCTCCGAGGACCCGGAGCACCCGATCGAGTCCGCGCTGGTGCCCGACGGCGGATCGGGTTGGCGCGCCGCCGGGCCGGGCGAGCAGTCGATCCGGCTCATCTTCGACGATCCGGTCGACATCCGACGGATCCGGCTCGAGTTCACCGAGAACGACGTCGAGCGCACGCAGGAGTACGCCGTCCGGGCGTCGCAGGACGGGGAGAGCTTCCACGACGTCGTGCGTCAGCAGTGGAACTTCAGCCCGAACGGGGCGACGGACCAGCGGGAGGACCACCAGGTCGAGCTCTCGGGCGTCCGGGTGCTCGAGCTCGTCGTCCGGCCCGATTACACCGGGAGCCCGGCGGTGGCGTCGCTGACGAGCCTGCGGCTGGCCTGACGAGCCTGCGGCCGGCCATGCGCGGTCGGCCTGACGGGGCCGAAGACCGAACCTCAGGCGTTCGCTGCCCGGTCGGCCCCACCGGTCGGCCGGGCGCTTGCCTTCTCTTGGCATGCTGGTGCCCGTGACCTCGGCCCTGACTCGTTCCGACCCTCCGGGTCGGCTCTCCCGGGCCCTCCTGCCGGCGGTCGCCGTCTCGTTGTCGGCCTTCTTCCTGTTCGGCCCGCAGATCGCCGTCGCCGGCTATGCGTTGCTGCTGGGCGGGCTGGTCGGGGCCTATGCCGTCGACCGAGCGCTGGCCAAGGACCTGACGCTGATCGGGATCGGGATCGGGATCGTCAGCACCACCTCGGTCGAGGCGGACCTGCGCTGGGACCGGTTCTTCACGATCGGCACCGTGCTGACGCTTGCCGTCGCGGTGCCGAAGCTCGTCGACCGGTACGTCTACCGGCGGGACGCGATCATGTTCCCGTGGCGCTCGGGTCGGCGCTGGCCGCCCCTGGAGAAGGCGTACGTCGTGCTGGTGCCGTTGCTCGGCTGGATGATCCTGCCGTTCTACTTCGTCCGCTCCGGCGCCTATCTCAACTGGCCGCACGTGACGGAGCCGAGCGAGCTCGCGCGGTTCTTCGTCGCGGTCAACGCCGTCGGGACCTGGGACGAGCTGTTCTTCATCTGCACGTGCTTCGCGCTCCTGCGGCGGCACTTCCCGCTCTGGCAGGCGAACCTCCTGCAGGCCGTGATCTTCGTGTCGTTCCTCTGGGAGCTCGGCTACCGGTCGTGGGGGCCGCTGTTCACCGTGCCCTTCGCGCTGCTGCAGGGGTACGTCTTCGCGAGGACGCGCTCGCTGACGTACGTGCTGATCGTGCACCTGCTCTTCGACGCGCTCGTGTTCCTCTCGATCGTGCACGCGCACAACCCGCAGTGGCTGCGGATCTTCGTGTACTGACCCCGGGAGCTCACATCTCCTTGGGTGCCCGAGCTGCGATTCGGATCCCGAGCAGGAGGGCCGCGCGGCCGACGTCGGTCAGCACGGGCGCCCCCTGCGTCGACCGCGGCTCCCGGGGGCCGAACCAGCCGAACACCCGCGACGCCGTGCGCAGCCGGCGGGCCGCCCCACCGACGTCGAGGATGCTCAGCGGAGTCTCGCCACGGCTCCAGCGGTCCGAGAGGTATCGCAAGAGCGAGGCCGAGACCTCGGTCCTGGCCGAGGGCTCCTCGCAGACCAGGGTCAGGGCGAGGCCGAGCGAGGCGTCGCCGTCCCAGGTGGCCGAGGTGAAGAGCTGGCCGAGGACCGCGGGGATCAAAGAGTCGTCGTCGACAAGGGCGGCGCGCCCTCGTGCCGACAGCGCGAGGCGCCGGTGCCGGAGGGTAACCAGGCGGCTGCCCCGCGCGAGCTCGTTCAGCAGGGTGAGCTCGGGGACGTCCCGCTCGCCGCGGACCTTGAAGTGCGGACTCAGCTCGAACCAGCCGTAGCGCTCGTTGCCGTCGAGGGCGAGCTGCGGAGGCAGGTAGTCGTGGGCCGTCTTCGTGACACCGTCGCCGACCTGGCCGAGGAACCACCTCAACGGCTCCAGTGAGCCCGACACCGCCGCGACGGCCTCGCGACCGGCCGCTCCCGCGAGGTCCGTGGCCAGCGCAGCGACCTCGCCATCGCTCAGACCCGTGCGCCGCTGGACGTCGGCAAGCCAGTGCTGCTGGCGTTCCTCCTCGACGCTCTCGAGGAGGCTGGCGTGCTCGCCGGAGGGGTCCGGGCCGCGAAGGCGTCGGTCGGCCACCCGGCCGGCGACGGCGCGCCAGCCGCGCCGACCCGGGACGAGGGAGCCGTCGACGACGGCAGCCTCGAGCGCCGCGCTGACGAGGCGGTGTGCGCCGTACTCCGCGAGCCCCTGCATCGCCCCCCAGGTGAGGAGCGCGGTCTCCGGCGGGACGACGCCGGACTCCGCCATGAGATCTCGCATCCGGCGACGGGCCGGCTCCCGGTCGTGCGCCCAGAGGGCCAGCAGCTCATGGGTCGATGCCGATCGGCACAGGTCCGCGTACCGGTCCAGGCCGGCGCACTCGAAGAGATCGCCGAGCGCCCACGCGATCTCGTGGAGCTCCGTGGTGTCCGTGAGCCACTTGGTCGGCAGCTGGTACCAGAGGAACTCCTGGAGATCGAGCTGCTCCAGGTCCGACCAGTCGTCTTCCTCGGTCAGGAGCGAGTCGAGCGCGGTCTCGGCGTTCGTCCGGGTCGCGGGGTCCAGGCGGCGCAAGGCCTGTTCGACGAGGAAGGTCCTCATAGGTCGAGAAGTCTGTCACGCGAAGGTCCGCCGGCCCAGCTCACCAGGGGTCGGCGCCGGCGGCTCCGGCCGGTGGGCGGCGAGGATCGCCTACCGGCCGACTCCTGGCCGAGCCCTGGCATCCGCCGGAGCCCGTCGACCGGCTTGCCCTCAGGCCCAGCCGGCGCTCAGCTGTTCCAGCGCAGCACCGCCCAAGACTCCTTCTCCTTGCCGAGGACGGACACGGTCGCCACGTTCAGCGGGAAGGACTGGCCGAAGATGATGGGGAAGTCCAGCCAGCACAGCGCGAGCGTGCGGATCGAGTGGCCGTGGGCGAAGCAGATCGCCTTGTCGACGCCGGAGTCCCGCACCCTCTTCACGACGCGGGTCATGCGCTCGCGGATGTGCTCGGCCGTCTCGCCGCCGGGGCAGCCGTTGAACCAGATCCGCCATCCCTCGTGCTGCTTGCGGATCTCGACGCTGGTCATGCCCTCGTAGTCGCCGTAGTTCCACTCGGCGAGGTCCTCCTCGACCTCGAAGTTGCCGAAGCCGGCCAGGCGGGCGGTGTGCTGCGCTCGCAGCCGGGGGCTGCAGAGGATGAGGCCGAAGTCCGCCGGGTCGAGGCGGGAGTGCAGGCGCTGCGCCTGCTCCACGCCGTTGTCCGTGAGGTCCAGGTCGGTGACGGACGTGTGCCGCCCCGACTTGCTCCACTCGGTTTCACCGTGCCGGACGAGGTAGAGGTCGGTCATTGACCACTTCTACAGTCCCGGCCGCGTGGGCGCGCGGTCTTTCGTGTTCGCATCTTTGCGCCCGTCGTCCGTCAGGGCTTCGTCGAGACCGTCACGGTGAACTTGGCGTTGCGGCCGGCCTGCCGGGTCGGCCCGACGGCGCGCTCGAGGGCCGGCCGGTACAGCAGAGCCGAGTTCCAGACGGTCCACAGCTCGCCGCCGGGCCGCAGGACGCGCCCGGCGGCG
>JAHECE010000001.1 GCA_024641895.1 Actinomycetales bacterium | reverse complement strand
TTCGCGCTCTCGGCGGCCTCCACTTCGCTCCACCCCTTCTGAACTGGCACAACATCCGCTCTCTGGCCGAATCGCGCCCTCGGGTGCGTTGACTGTGGAGGGAAGTGGAGTAATGTGGGGGCACTAGGTGGGGTCGGGAGGAGGTGCGGAGTGTTCCTCGGTACCTACTCGCCTCGCCTCGACGAGAAGGGACGGCTGATCCTGCCTGCGAAGTTCAGGGATGAGCTCAGCGCCGGCCTCGTCCTCACCAAGGGTCAGGAGCGCTGCCTCTACGCCTTCCCGCAGCGCGAGTTCGAGAGCATGTACGCCCAGCTCCGGCAGGCCCCGGTCACGAGCAAGCAGGCGCGGGACTACCAGCGCGTGTTTCTCGCCGGTGCGGTCGACGAGATCCCGGACAAGCAGGGGCGCATCACCATCCCACCGCTGCTCCGCGCGTACGCCGGGCTCGACCGCGAGCTGACCGTCACCGGGATCGGCCCGCGGGTCGAGATCTGGGACTCGGGAGCCTGGGCGACCTACCTCGAGCGAGCGGAATCCGACTTCGCCGACACCGCCGAGGAGGTCATGCCAGGCATCTTCTGATCCAGCAGCACCAGCAGCACCAGCAGCACGAGTACCTGAGACACCGCACCTGTCCCGTAGGGCGAGGTCTCTCACCGCGACTCTGACGCACTTCCCCGGCGCCAGAGCAGAGCGGAGAGAGTCCTGGTCAGGCGGTCCAGGCCACCGGACCACCCCTGGAAGGAGATCGAGTGCGCGCCGACGACGCCGCAGAGCTGCACCGCCCGGTGCTGGCGGCCCGCTGCCTCGAGCTCCTCGCCCCCGCGCTCGCGGAGCCAGGGAGCGTCATGATCGACGCGACGCTCGGCCTGGGCGGCCACAGCGAGCTCGTGCTCGAGGCGTGCCCCCTCGCCCGGGTGATCGGCATCGATCGCGACCTGCAGGCCCTCGAGCTCGCGAGCCGCCGGCTCGCCCAGTTCGGTGCCAGGTTCACCGGCGTCCACGCCGTCTACGACGAGATCGGCGACGTCGTCCGCCGCCTGCTCGGTGACCGGGCCCGCGTCCAAGCGGTCCTCTTCGACCTCGGGGTCTCATCGCTGCAGCTCGACGCGGTCGAGCGCGGCTTCTCCTACTCCCAGGACGCGCCGCTCGACATGCGGATGGACCAGTCGGCCGGGCAGACGGCCGCGGAGCTGCTGGCCAAAGCGGACGAGTTCGAGCTGCGCCGCATCCTGCGCGAGTACGGGGAGGAGCGGTTCGCCGCCCGGATCGCCGGCGCCATCGTCCGGCGTCGCCAGGTCTCGCCACTGACCGGCACCGCCGAGCTCGCGGAGATCGTGAAGGCGTCCGTTCCCGCAGCCGCACGCCGGACGGGGGGCAACCCGGCGAAGCGGACGTTCCAGGCGCTGCGTATCGCCGTGAACTCCGAGCTGGACGTCCTTGAGCGCGCACTGCCCCGTGCGGTCGATGTTCTCTCGGTCGGCGGCCGAATCGTCGTGGAGTCCTACCAGTCTCTGGAGGATCGCGCCGTCAAGCGAGTCCTGACGGAGGGCGCGACGTCGAGCGCTCCGCCGGATCTGCCGGTGGTGCCCGCCTTCGACGAGCCTTACCTGCGGCTTCTGACGCGCGGCGCCGAAGAGGCCGACGAAGGAGAGCGCGCACGAAACCCTCGGTCGGCCTCGGTCCGTCTCAGGGCAGCAGAACGGATCCGGGAGACCCCGGCCAATCGACGGAGGAATGCAGCATGAGCGCCATGCCACTGCGGGCGCCGGCCCGGCCGGGCCCGGCAGAGTCGGCGCGGTCCTGGCAGCAGGAGGTCCTCGCTCGGCGCGCTGCCGCCCTGGGGCGCCTGCGAGTCGTGCGCCCACCGGCACAGTCGCGGACCCGCGTTCCCTTTGTCGTGCTCTGCGTGGCACTGCTCACCGGCGCCCTGCTGGGAGCACTGCTCCTCAACACGGCGATGGCCCAGACCTCGTTCGACATCCAGGACAAGCAGATCGAGCTGGCCCGTCTCAGCGAGCGCCACCAGGAGCTGGCGCAGCTGCTCGAGGTCGCGTCGTCTCCGCCGGCACTGGCGGAGCGGGCTCGCGCCCTAGGGATGGTCCCGGCGCCTGCGCCGGCGTTCCTGAACCTCACGGAGGGCGCAATCATCGGCGAGTCGGTCCCCGCGAGGGCGGAGTGAACCTCTCGACCGGGCGGACCCAGCGCCGCCACACCCTCGCGCTGGCCTTGGTCCTCGCCCTCCTCGTGGTGTTCGCCCTCCGGCTCGTCTACGTCCAGGCCATCGATGGACCCGCGCTTGCTGAGGCCGCGCAGACGAGCAGGCTGCGCACCTCCGTCATCAACGCCCCGCGCGGGGAGATCCTCGACTCCGAGGGCGTGGTGCTGGCGACGTCGATCCTCACGGTCGACGTCATCGTCGACCAGCGCCAGATCGCCGACTTCACGTACGAGCCGGACGGCGCGGACCACAAGGAGTACGGCGCCGTCGCTGCCGCCCGGCTCATGGCGCCGCTGCTCGGCCGTGACGAACGAGAGCTGGGCGCCGAGCTCGTAGGCACGCGCGGCTACCTCGTCCTCGCCAAGGGCGTCACGCCTGAGATCTGGCAGCGGATCAAGGCCTTCGGCATCAACGGGGTCACCGCCGAGAACCGGAGTGATCGCGCCTACCCGGCCGGCAACACGGCCGGGAACATCGTCGGTTTCGTGGGGCGGGACGGCAAGGGTCAGGCCGGTCTCGAGCTCACGCTCAACGGCCTGCTCACGGGTACCCCCGGTGCCAGGACCGTCGAGATCGGCAGCGCCGGGCAGGTCATCCCGACCGGGCAGCAGTCCCGTACCGACGCGCTTCCCGGCACCGACGTGCACCTGACGATCATGCGTGACCTCCAGTGGACCGCGCAGCAGGCGGTCGACGCGACGGTCGCCCGGTACGGCGCCCAGTGGGCGGCCGCGGCCGTCATCGAGGTCAGCACCGGTCGGATCCTCGCCCTCGCGGACTCCGGCGCGGTGGACCCGAACGACCCCGGGGCCAGCCCCGAGGGCGCGCGCGGCAGCCGGGCCGTCCAGAACGTCTACGAGCCGGGCTCGACCGGCAAGGTCGCGACGCTCGCGTCGGCACTCGAAGAGGGCCTCATCACGCCGACGACCCTGTTCACGGTGCCCTACCAGTACCGGACCGAGAACGGTCAGCTCATCACCGACCACACTCCGCACGCCACCTGGCGCCTGACGACGACGGGCATCCTGGCGGACTCCTCCAACACCGGAACGGTGCAGATCGGTCAGCTGATGACCGCGCAGACGCGGTACGACTACCTGCGACGCTTCGGCCTCGGCGAGCGCACCGACCTGGGCCTGGCCGGCGAGAGCGCCGGCATCCTGCACGCGCCCGAGGACCAGGACGGACGCATGCGCTACACGATGATGTTCGGCCAGGGCCTGGCGGTGAACCTCGTTCAGAACACCGGGATCATGGCGACGCTCGGCAACGGGGGCGTGCACGTGACACCCCGGTTGGTGGACGGCTTCACGGAGCCCGGCGGGCGCTACCGCCCGGTTCCGCCGGGTGAGCAGACCCAGGTCGTGAGCCAGGAGACGTCCCGGGAGATGATCCGCATGATGGAGAGCGTGGTCGAGGACGGCACCGGGAAGCGTGCCGCGATCAACGGCTACCGAGTGGCCGGCAAGACGGGAACGGCTCAGACGGCCGACGGCGCCGGCGGCCTTTCGGCGACCGTTGCGTCCTTCGTGGGCGTCGCTCCCGCCGAGGCGCCGAAGATCGCCGTGGGCGTCGTGGTGTACAAGCCGACCAGCGGGTTCTTCGGGGGCACGATCGCCGCCCCGATCTTCCACGACGTCGCCGCCTTTGCGCTCCAGAGCCTCGGGGTGGCACCCAGCACGACCGAGCCGGACCCGTACCCGTTGAACGCCGACGACGAGCCTGCGACGAACTGATCGTGGCGGGACGACGAACGGGTAGGTTCTGACGACGTGACCACTCTGCTCGCGCAGCTGCGACCAGCCAGCGTCGAGCCGGTCCGCATCGACGCCCTCGCCGACGAGTTCGGCCTGGCGATCGGGGCAACGGGTGCCGGCGACGCCGCCGGCGTGCTCCCGGTTGTCACCGGGGTGACCATGGCCAGCAACGACGTCGCGCCCGGTGAGATCTTCGCCGCGCTGCCCGGTGCGAGGGTGCACGGTGCACGGTTCGCACCCGACGCGGTCGCGGCCGGCGCGGTGGCTGTGCTCACGGACGAGTCGGGCGCCGCGGTGATTCGGGAGGCCCAGGCGCTTGCCCCGGGCGCTCCCGAGGTGCCGATCCTCGTCTGCGACGATCCGCGCGCGGTCGTCGGCCCTCTTGCGGCACGTGTGTACGGCAACCCAGCCGACAAGCTGGTCGTCGTCGGCGTCACGGGCACCAACGGCAAGACCACGACGAGCTACCTCCTGGACGCCGCCTTGCGCACGGCGCACGCGACCAGCGCCGTGCTCGGCACCGTGGAGCTGCGGATCGGCGACCTGACCGTCGAGAGCCCGCGCACCACGGTCGAGGCGCCGGTGCTCCATCGGCTGCTCGCCCTCGCGGTGGAGCACGGGGTCGGCGTCGTCTCGCTCGAGGTCTCGTCCCACGCGCTTGCGCTGCACCGCGTGGACGGCCTGCGGGTCGACGTGGCCGGCTTCACCAACCTCACCCGTGACCACCTCGACTTCCACGGCGACATGGCGGGCTACTTCCGCGACAAGTCGCTGCTCTTCACCCCGGAGCATGCCCGGCAGGGCGTGGTGTGCGTCGACGACGAGTGGGCGCAGCAGCTCGGGCGGGAGAGCGCCGTGCCGGTCGACCGGGTCCGTACGCGCGACGGCGACGCCCCGGCCGACTGGGTCGTCTCCGACGTCCGCGTCGGTCTCGACGGCGTCGCGAGCACCTTCACCCTGTCAGGACCCGACGGCGAGGTCGTCGAGGCCTCGTGCCCCCTGCCCGGTCGCGTCAACGTCTCGAACGCCGCCCTGGCGATCGTCATGGCTTACCGGGCCGGCATCCCGCTCGGCGACGCCGTGCGCGGCGTCGCCGGGATGACCGGGGTTCCCGGGCGCATGGAGCGTGTCGGTGAGCGGGGCGGTGGCCGGCCGCTCGCCATCGTCGACTACGCCCACACCCCGGACGCCCTCGAGCTCGCCCTGGCAGCCGTGCGTCCGATCACCCCCGGCCGGCTGATCCTTGTCTTCGGCTCGGACGGTGACCGCGATCAGGGCAAGCGGCCGATCATGGGCGCGATCGCCGCGCGGCAGGCCGACGTGGTCGTCGTCACCGACGAGAACCCGCGCTCGGAGGACCCGGCGGCGATCCGCGCCCAGATCCTCGACGGCGTGCGTGAGGTTCGAGGTGCGCAGATGGCGGACGTCCACGAGGCTGAGAGCCGGGTCGACGCGCTCCGGCGCGCCGTCGAGCTTGCGGAGGAGGCGGACACGATCATCGTTACCGGCAAGGGCCATGAACCGACGCAGGAGATCGCAGGCGTGTTCCACCGCTACAACGACCGGCCCGCGTTGCGTGAGGCACTCGCCCGCCGCTGGGACGGCGCATGATCCCCCTGACGGCACAGGAGGTCGCAGAAGCGACCGGAGGCCGACTGGGTGACGGCACCTCGGCCGAGACGATCGTCAGCGCCGACGCTGTCATCGACTCCCGCCTGGCGGTCCCGGGCTCGCTCTTCGTCGCGATCGCGGGGGAGAGCGCGGACGGCCACGACTACGTCGGCTCCGCACTCGGCAGGGGCGCCTCGCTAGCGCTGGTCTCGCGGCCGGTCGAGGGGCCGCACGTCGTGGTCGCGGACACCGTCGAGGCGCTGGGTGAGCTCGCCCGGGTCGTGCTGGCCCGGCTCCGCGAGACCGGCCCGATCCAGGTGGTCGGCATCACGGGTTCCGTCGGCAAGACCTCGACGAAGGACCTCCTGGGCCAGGTCCTCGCCACCTACGGCGAGACGATCGCACCGGTGGAGTCGTTCAACAACGAGATCGGACTGCCGCTGACGGTCCTGCGGGCGTCGGCCTCGACGCGCTACCTCGTCCTCGAGATGGGCGCGAGCGGCATCGGCCACATCGACTACCTCACGCGCATCGCGCCCCTCGACGTGGCGGTGGTGCTCATGGTCGGCCATGCCCACCTGGGGGAGTTCGGCGGTATCGAGGCCGTGGCGCAGGCCAAGCGGGAGATCGTCGAGGGCCTGCGCCCGACCGGCACGGCCGTCCTCAATGCCGACGACCCGCGGGTGGTCGAGATGGCGGCGCACGCACCGGCCGAGGTCGTCCTGTTCGGCGCGGGCGACGGGGCGCACGTCCGGGCCGTCGACGTCGAGCTCGACCCAGGCGGCCGGGCCCGGTTCACGCTGCACGCGCAAGGGGAGCGGCACCCGCTGGCGCTCCTCGTCGTCGGCGAGCACCACGTCTCCAACGGGCTAGCCGTCGCCTCGGCGGCGATCGCTCTCGGCATGCCCGCCGCGGCGGTTGCCGGAGCCATCGGGTCCGCTCGGGCGATCAGCCCCCACCGGATGGCGGTCGTGGAGCGTTCGGACGGCGTCACGATCATCGATGACGCCTACAACGCCAACCCGGACTCGATGCGGGCCGCCCTCAAGGCGCTCGCGGCGATGTCCGGCGCCGGTCGCCGCAGCGTCGCCGTCCTCGGGGAGATGCTCGAGCTCGGCGAGGACTCTGCCCAGGCCCACCGCGACGTCGGTGCGCTGGCCGTCCAGCTGGAGATCGACCGGCTCGTCGTCGTCGGCGAGGGCGCCAGCGCCATCCGTAGCGGTGCCCACGAGGGCGTGACTGCGGCCGAGGTCAGCCAGGTCGACAGCGTCGAGAGCGCGGCGAGGCTCCTCGAGAAGGAGCTGGAGCCGGGCGACGTCGTGCTGGTCAAGTCCTCCCACGGCTCGGGCCTCTGGCGACTCGGCGACTCGCTCTCGGGAACCGATCGATGACCGCTGTCCTGGTCGGCGCCGCCGTGGCGATGCTGGTGTCGCTGCTGGGCACCCCGTTGTTCATCAGGTTCCTCGTCAAGCGGCAGTACGGCCAGTTCATCCGTCAGGACGGCCCGACGGCGCACCTCACCAAGCGCGGGACGCCGACGATGGGCGGCGTCGTCATCATCGGGGCGACGGTCCTCGGCTACCTCGCGGCGACGATCGTGGCCGGACGCCTCCCGCGTGCCTCGGGCCTGCTCCTGCTCTTCCTCATGATCGGGCTCGGCCTCGTCGGCTTCCTCGACGACTTCATCAAGATCAGCAGGCAGCGATCCCTCGGCCTCAGCGCCCGCTGGAAGATGGTCGGTCAGGGCGTCGTCGGTATCGCGTTCTCCGTGCTCGTGCTGCAGTTCCCCAACGAGAACCTCCGTACTCCGGCGTCCACGCAGATCTCCCTGCTGCGTGACACAGGGATCGATCTCGCCTTCGCCGGCGTCGGGCTCGGGCTCGTGCTCTTCGTGCTCTGGGCGAACTTCCTCATCACCGCCTGGTCGAACGCCGTGAACCTCACCGACGGGCTCGACGGGCTCGCGACCGGCGCGTCGACGATGGTCTACGGCGCCTACGTCATCGTGCTGATCTGGCAGTCGAACCAGAACTGTCAGAACCTCTCCACGGCCGGGCCCCGGTGCTACGAGGTACGCGACCCGCGAGAGCTGGCCATCGTCTCTGCCGCGATCGCGGGCGCGGCCTTCGGGTTCCTCTGGTGGAACGCCTCGCCGGCGCGGATCTTCATGGGTGACACCGGCTCCCTCGCCCTCGGCGGAGCCCTGGCCGGCATGACCATCCTCACCCGCACGGAGATCCTCGCCGTCGTCATCGGCGGCCTCTTCGTGATCATCGTGCTCTCGGACATCATCCAGATCGGCTTCTTCAAGATGACGGGCAGACGGGTCTTCAAGATGGCGCCGCTGCACCATCACTTCGAGCTCATCGGCTGGGGTGAGGTGACGATCGTCATCCGGTTCTGGATCATCGCCGGCCTGTTCGTCGCAGGTGGTCTCGGCATCTTCTACGCGGAGTGGGTCGTCGGATGAGCCGCTCCGAGCGCGCCGCGCTCGCCGGGGCTTTCGTCGTGGTCGCAGGGCTGGGGACGTCCGGCATCTCGGCCGCCCGGGTGCTGCACTCCGTCGGCGCCCGGGTGCTCGCGGTGGACGCGAGCGCGGAGGCGGTGGAGCGCGCCGAGCTGCCCGCGGGGGTCGAGCGCCGCGCCGCGGTCGGCGCCGAGGCCTTCGCCGAGGTGGCTCTCGCAGGTCGAACGCGGCGCCCCGACATCGTGGTCGCCTCACCGGGCCTGCGGCCGGACCTGCCGGTGCTGCAGCGGGCCCTTGCCATGGGCGTGCCGTGCTGGAGCGAGGTCGAGCTCGCGTGGCGGGTGCAGGAGGCCGAGCCGGCCGACCTGCCGTGGCTCACCCTGACGGGCACCAACGGCAAGACGACCACCGTCGGCATGCTGAGCTCGATCCTCACGGCCGCGGGGCTGCGTGCCCCGGCGGTAGGCAACGTCGGCGAGCCGGTCAGCGCTGTCGCCCTCGAAGGGGCGGTCGACGCGCTGGCGGTCGAGCTCTCCAGCTTCCAGCTCCACCTGTCCCACTCGCTCGCCCCGCGAGCGAGTGCCTGCCTCAACATCGCCCCGGACCACATCGACTGGCACGGTTCGTACGAGGCGTACTGGGCGGCCAAGGCCAAGGTCTTCGACCGGACGGAGCGGGCCTGCGTCTACGCAGTGGCCGACCCCGCGACCCGGGAGATGGTCGAGCAGGCCGACGTGCAGGATGGCGCGCGCGCCGTCGGCATCACGGCCGGCGCGCCGGCGGTCGGTCAGCTGGGCGTCGTCGACGGCCTGCTCTGCGACCGCGCCTTCCTCGAACAACGACAGACCCACGCCGTTCCCCTGGCCGATCTCGGTGACCTTGCCCACCTCGCCGCGGGCGACGTCGGCGCGCTGCCCGGGCACGTCGTCGTCGACGCGCTGACGGCGGCCGCCCTGGCCCGGGCGCACGGCGTCGAGCCCGGCGCCGTCGCTCAGGGCCTGCGCGACTACCGTGCCGGCGGGCACCGCATCGAGCTCGTGGCAAGGCATGCCGGGGTGGCCTACGTCGACGACTCGAAGGCGACCAACGCACACGCCGCCGCCGCCTCGCTCGCGTCCGTCCCCGCGGGCCGGGTCGTCTGGATCGCCGGTGGGCTCGCCAAGGGGGCGAGGTTCGAGGACCTCGTCCTCGCTCGCGTCGACCGCCTGCACGCGGTCGTGCTCATCGGGCTGGACCGCCGGCCGATGCTCGAGGCTCTCGCGCGACACGCACCGGATGTGCCGGTCGTCGAGGTGACGCCTGGCGACACTGAGGACGTGATGACGAGCGCCGTCCGAGCAGCCGCACGCCTGGCACGGCCCGGCGACACCGTCCTGCTGGCTCCGGCCTGCGCCTCGATGGACCAGTTCCGCTCGTATGCGGAGCGGGGCGACTCCTTCGCGCGGGCGGCGCGGGCTCTGGAGGGCTGAGACATGGCCACGATCGAGGCGCCGACCCGCGGGCGGACGTCCACGGCGGAGCGCGTCACCGACAGACTCGGCGGCTGGTCGTCGCCGGTCACCAGCTACTACCTCATCGCGGGGGTCACGACCCTCCTGCTGCTGCTCGGCCTCGTGATGGTGCTCTCGTCGTCGACGATCTCGTCGATCCGGCAGACCGGCTCGCCCTACGCGGTCTTCCTCGAGCAGGCCCAGTTCGCCCTCATCGGGCTGCCGATCATGCTCGTGGCCGCGCGACTGCCGGTGCGCTTCTACCGCAGGGCGGCCTGGCCCGGCCTGATCATGGCGTTCGGCCTCCAGCTGCTGATCTTCACGCCGCTCGCGGTCGGCAAGAACGGCAACAAGAGCTGGGTGGCGATCCCCGGGCTCGGCCAGACGTTCCAGCCCTCGGAGTTCGTCAAGGTCGCCCTCGTGGTCTGGCTGGCAGCCGTGCTCGCAGCGAAACGCCCCCTGCTCAACGACCCCCGGCACGTCCTCGTCCCCGGCGTCCTCGTCGCGGTCGCCGCTCTGGGGCTCGTCCTGTACGGCAGGGACCTCGGCTCGGTGCTGATCATGATCGCGCTCGTCGCCGGCGCCCTGTACGTCGCCGGCGTCCCGATGTGGATGTTCTCGATCGCCGGCGGGGCCGCGGCTCTAGGTGTCGGGATCCTCACGGTCACGAGCGCCAACCGCATGGCACGGCTGCTGGCGTTCCTGCGGATCGGCGAGGTCGACACGCAGGCGGAGGGCTTCCAGACCCTCCACGGGCTGTGGGGCCTCGGCACGGGCGGCATCAGCGGCGTCGGGCTCGGCGCCTCGCGCGAGAAGTGGCTGTACCTTCCCGAGGCGCACAACGACTTCATCTTCGCGATCATCGGTGAGGAGCTCGGTCTGCTCGGCACCCTCCTCGTGCTGATCCTCTTCGCGGCCCTGGCGGTGGGTCTCACGCGGGTGATCGCCCGTCATCCCGACCCGTTCGTCAAGATCGCGACGGGCGCCGCCGCGGCCTGGATCCTCACCCAGTCTCTCGTGAACATCGGAGTGGTGATCGGCGTGCTCCCCGTCATCGGTGTGCCCCTGCCTCTGCTGTCGGCGGGGGGCTCGGCCCTCATCACCACCATGGCGGTGCTCGGCATGGTGCTGGCCTTCGCGCGCGACGAGCCGGGCGCCGCGGACGCGCTGGGTGCCCGACGCGGCAGCCTTCGCCGCTCCCTGTCCGTCGTTGCACGGCGAGGCCGCCGTGGCTGAGCCGCTGCGCGTCCTGCTCGCCGGCGGCGGCACGGCCGGTCACGTCAACCCGTTGCTCGCGCTCGCCGCGGAGCTGCGCCGTCGTGATCCGGAGACCGTCATCACGGTCCTGGGCACCGCAGCCGGCCTGGAGGCCCGTCTCGTCCCAGAGCAGGGCTACCCGCTCGCCCTCGTCCCGAAGGTGCCGCTGCCGCGCCGTCCTTCCGCGGACGTGCTCCGGTTGCCAGGTCGCCTCCGCGACGCGGTCCGAGCCGCGGAGAAGGCGATCGAGGAGCTGAAGGCCGATGTGGTCGTCGGCTTCGGCGGCTACGTCGCCACGCCGGCCTACATCGCCGCGCGCCGGCAAGGGGTGCCCGTGGTGGTGCACGAGCAGAACGCGCGTCCCGGCCTCGCCAACCGGGTGGGCGCCCGTCGAGCCGCGGCCGTCGCCGTCACGTTCCCGGGTACCCGTCTGCGCGGCCCTGGGGGCGCCGTCGTCACGGGCCTGCCGCTGCGGCCCGCCATCGCCGATCTCGTCAAGGCTCGCGAAGCCGACGCACGGGGGGCGCGGCTCGCCGGTGCTGCCGCGCTGGGCCTGGACCCCGACCTCACGACAGTCCTGGTGACGGGCGGCTCGCTGGGTGCACAGCGGGTGAACGACACCGTCTCGCGCTCGGCCGCCGAGCTCGTGGCGGCCGGGGCCCAGGTCCTGCACCTGACCGGCGCCGGAAAGGCGGACGCCGTGCGAGAGGCCCTCGAGGGCGTAGCGGACGAGGTCGTGCAGCGCTACCACGTCCGGGAGTATCTCGAGCGGATCGACCAGGCCTACGCCGCCTGCGACGTCGTCGTCGCGCGCTCGGGCGCCGGCACGGTCGGCGAGCTCGCGGCGCTCGGTATCCCGGCCGTCTACGTGCCGCTGCCCGTGGGCAACGGCGAGCAGCGCCTCAATGCCTCGAGCGTGATCGACGGCGGCGGCGGCATCCTCGTCACCGACGACGCCTTCACCCCGGCCTGGGTCGTGGAGAACCTCGTCCCGCTCGTCGCCGACGCCGACCGGCTCGCCGCCATGGGCCGCGCCGCGGCGGAGCACGGCGTCCGGGACGGCGCGGCCCGGCTCGCGGATCTCGTCGAAGCGGCGGTCGCCGACCCCGCGGGTCGCGTGCCGTGACCGACGTCGATCCCGCGGCTGCGGCCGAGCCGATCCACTTCATCGGCATCGGCGGTGCCGGGATGTCCGTGATCGCGGAGCTGTTCCTCGCCGGCGGGAGCGCCGTCTCGGGCTCGGACGCCCGGGCGAGCGGCGTCGTCGACCGGCTGGCCGCCGCCGGTGCCCAGGTTCACGTGGGTCACGCGGCGGAGCACGTGGCCGGTGCCGGGACCGTTGTCGTCTCCACCGCCGTGAAGCCGGAGAACCCCGAGCTCGTCGCCGCTCGCGCTTCGGGCATCCCGGTGATCCACCGCTCGCAGGCTCTCGCGCTCGTCGCACGGGGCAAGGACTTCGTGGCCGTCGCGGGAGCGCACGGCAAGACGACGACGAGCTCGATGCTCGCCCTCGCGCTGCGTGAGGCAGGTGAGGACCCGAGCTACGCCATCGGCGGCGAGGTGCTCGCGCTCGGCACCGGCTCCCATGCCGGCACGGGCGACGCCTTCGTCGCCGAGGCGGACGAGTCGGACCGCTCCTTCCTCGCCTACAGCCCGCGCGTCGCGGTCGTGACTAACGTCGAGGCAGACCACCTCGACCACTACGAGAACGTCGACGCCGTCCACGAGGCGTTCGAGGCGTTCAGTGAGCGGATCGTGCCCGGCGGCGTCCTTGTCGCCTGCCTCGACGACGACGGCGCAGCCGCCCTTGCCGCGTCCGCCCGCCGCCGCGGCACCCGGGTCCGGACGTACGGCGAGAGCGCTGCGGCCGGCGATCACGTTCAGGTCACCATCGAGGACCTGCGGCCCTCGGGATCGTCGGCCCGGCTCCTCTGGACCGCTCCGGACGGCAGTGAGATCGCGGTCGACGTCGAGCTCGCCGTGCCCGGCGCGCACAACGTCCTCAATGCAGCGGCCGCCTGGGCGGCCGGCGTCGACCTCGGGGTCGATCCGAACCGCCTTGCCGCCGCCCTCGGGGCCTTCACCGGCACACGTCGCCGGTTCGAGGAGCGCGGTACGGCCGGTGGGGTCCGGGTGGTCGACGATTACGCACACCACCCGACGGAGGTGGCCGCGCTGATGGCGCAGGCGCGACTGTCCGTCGGCTCCGGTCGGGTGCTGGCCCTCTTCCAGCCGCACCTGTACTCGCGGACCCTCGCGTTCGCGGCGGAGTTCGCGCAGGCGCTCGCCGCGGCGGACGAGGTGGTCGTCACGGGCGTCTACGGCGCCCGCGAGGAGCCCCGTCCGGGCGTGACCAGTGCACTCATCACCGATGCCATGGTCGCCCAGGGCGCTTCGGCGCACGCCCGTTACGTGCCGGACCGGCTCGAGGCGGCCTCGGTCATCGCCGGGCTCGCCAGCTCGGGCGACCTCCTCCTGACCGTCGGCGCCGGTGATGTCACCGAGCTCGCGGACCCGATCCTCGACACGCTACGGACCCGCGCATGAGACCACCCAGCCCGCCTCGACCGGCGCCCGGACGTAGCGTCCCGACGAGGCGACCTGCACCCGACGACACGCCTGCGCAGGACGACACGTTCGGGGACGACTCCGCCGGACGTCCCTCGGCGGCCAACCCGCCGAACCCGACCAAGAGCCCCGCGGACCCGCCGGGGCGGGCGCTGGTGCAGGGGCGAGGGGGAGAGCGGGCTCCGGACCCGCCCGCGGACCCGCCTGGCGGAGCTGCCGTGGCCGGGCGGCCCGCAGCACGTTCGTGGGCGGGCGTCGCGCTCGGACGTCTCTCCCAGGCGCCCGGCGTCGTCTCGAATGGGCTCGCCGAGAGGCTCTCGGAGCGCCGCGCGGCGCAACGGCGGCTGACTCTGCGGCGGCTGGCCATCGTCGTCGGCATCGCCGCGGCCGTCACGCTGGTCGGCTACGTCGTGCTCGCTTCTCCGCTGCTGGCACTTCGGTCGGAGTCCGTGCGCGTCGCCACGACGGGCCCGACGGTGGACCCCGTGCTCGTGGTGGAGGCGCTCGAGCCGGCGGCAGGGACGCCGTTGGCCCGCCTCTCGATGAGCGCCCTCGAGGAGTCGGTCGAAGGGGTGCCAGGCGTTCGCTCCGCATCCGTCCGTCGCGCCTGGCCCGCGGGCCTCGCCGTCGACGTGGTCGCGCGGGTGCCGGTCGCCGCGGTGCCGGGCGCAGGTCAGCTCGCACTCCTCGACGTTGACGGCGTGCAGGTCGGTGATCCGGTCGCGGCCGCGCCGGACGGGCTGCCGGTCGTCGTGGTCGGCCCCGGGAGCCGGGCCGTCGACTCCCTCAACGCCGTGCTGAGCGTCCTGGGGGAGCTGCCCCCGGAGCTGTTGGCAGAGATCCGGGAGGCGGCCGCCGGTTCGCCCGATACCGTGCGCCTGCGGCTCAGCGACGGCTCGCGGGTCGAGTGGGGGAGCAGCGAGCTCTCGGCACTGAAGGTGCGCGTCCTCGAGGTCCTGCGCCAGCGCCCTGCTGGGGTCTACGACGTGTCCGCGCCGTCGCGTCCCGTCACGCGCTGACGCGCCGAGCGACACGCCACGCCGGAGACTTCGGCGACACGCACCGGATGTCGTTGCCCACCACACGTGGCCGACCTACCGTCCTGCCCGACAGGAAATGACATAAGTCTTAACCTCAGGTTGAGGTTGAGAGTTGAAACCCCGGAGCGAGAGGGACCAACGTGACGGCACCGCACAACTACCTGGCGGTCATCAAGGTGGTGGGCATCGGCGGAGGCGGCGTCAACGCCGTGAACCGCATGATCGAGGCAGGGCTGAAGGGTGTCGAGTTCATCGCCGTGAACACCGACGCCCAGGCGCTGCTGATGAGCGACGCGGACGTCAAGCTCGACGTCGGCCGCGAGCTCACGCGAGGACTCGGCGCCGGCGCCGACCCGGAGGTGGGACGCAAGGCCGCCGACGACCACGCCGACGAGATCGAGGAGGTGCTCCGCGGCGCCGACATGGTCTTCGTGACGGCGGGCGAGGGCGGTGGCACCGGCACGGGCGGTGCCCCGGTCGTCGCTCGCATCGCGCGCTCGATGGGCGCACTGACCATCGGCGTCGTGACCCGCCCGTTCACGTTCGAGGGACGCCGCCGGGCCAACCAGGCCGACAGCGGCATCGATGCCCTGCGCGCCGAGGTCGACACCCTGATCGTCATCCCGAATGACAGGCTGCTGTCGATCTCGGACCGTGGCGTCTCGGTGCTCGACGCCTTCCGCTCGGCCGACCAGGTCCTGCTCTCCGGCGTCCAGGGCATCACGGACCTCATCACGACGCCGGGCCTGATCAACCTCGACTTCGCCGATGTGAAGTCGGTCATGCAGGGCGCGGGCAGCGCCCTGATGGGTATCGGCTCCAGCCGCGGCGAGGACCGTGCGGTGCAGGCGGCAGAGCTGGCCATCTCCTCGCCGCTCCTCGAGGCGAGCATCGACGGCGCGCACGGCGTCCTGCTCAGCATCCAGGGCGGCAGCGACCTCGGTCTCTTCGAGATCCACGAGGCCGCTCGGCTCGTCCAGGAGGCCGCGCACCCCGAGGCGAACATCATCTTCGGTGCGGTCATCGACGACGCGCTCGGTGACGAGTGCCGCGTCACGGTCATCGCCGCGGGCTTCGACAACGCGCCGCCGACTCCGCGGACCAACGGTCGCGGCGTCGGTCAGGTCGCGCCGGCTCGGACTGCGGCCGCCGTGCCGCCCGTCAACGTGGCCGAGCACGGCAACAACACCCGCATGGACCGTCCGCAGGTCCCGGCGCAGGCCGAGGTCCGGGCCACCCGCGAGCCGACTCCGGTCGCTGCGGCGCCCGAGTCCAAGCCGCGGCAGGCGGAGCAGTACTCCTCGACACACGTCCCCCGGGTCTTCGACGAGGCGCCGGCCCGCACGCGGCGCGTCGAGGACGATCTCGACATCCCGGACTTCCTCAAGTAGTCCAGGTCGCGGCGTGCACGTGCTGATGAGCGACCTCGGCCCGGGCGTGACGGCAGTCGTCACGACCCGGGCCGGGGGCGTCAGCCAGGGGCCGCACGACTCGCTCGATCTCGCACTCCATGTCGGCGACGATCCGGACCTGGTCGGCGTGAACCGCGCCCGGCTCGCGTCACACCTCGGAGTCCCGGTGGCGTACGTGAACCAGGTGCACGGCAATGCCGTCGCAACGCTCGACGCGGCGTTGCCGGCCGCGGCCGCGGCTGCGGGCCTCGGTGACGCGGACGCCATCGTCACCGATCAGTCAGGAATCGCACTCGCGGTGCTGGTGGCGGACTGCCTGCCGGTCCTCCTTGCGGACGCCGAGCACAGGGTCGTTGGTGCGGCCCACGCCGGGCGTCGAGGGCTTGTCGAGGGAGTGATCCCCGCGACGATCGAAGCGATGGTGCGTCTCGGCGCCGAGCCGGCCTCGGTGCGCGCGTACCTCGGACCGGCGATCTGCGGGCAGTGCTACGAGGTCGGAGCCGCTGTTCAGGCTGAGGTTGTGGCCCACGTCCCCGCTGCCGCGTCCACGACCGCATGGGGCACACCGGGGGTGGATCTGGTCGCCGGCGCGGTGCACCAGCTCGCCCGAACCGGGGTCGTCGAGATCGGGCGGTCCGGGATCTGCACGGTCGAGGACGAGAGGTTCTACTCCTATCGGCGAGACGGTGTGTGCGGGCGGTTCGCCGGGCTGGTCGCGATCGAGCATCGCGACACGCCGTAGGCCTTCGCGCCTGGTTGCTCCGGCTGGTCTAACGTCCGTCTCGAAGACTCAGCCGAATTTCGCACCAGGAGCAGACATGGCCGGAGCGCTGCGCAAGACGATGCTGTACCTCGGACTCGCTGAAGGCGAGCAGGAGGGAGCGCAGCAGGAGTACGCCGAGGAGTACCCCGAGCAGTACGTCGAGCCGACCGACTACCCGGAGGCAACCGTGCCCGCTGAGCAGCGCGTCCACGCCCAGGTCACGCCGATCTCCCGGGGTGTCAGTGGCGAGCTGCGGCGTATCACCACGGTGCACCCGCGTACCTACAACGATGCCAAGGTGATCGGCGAGGCGTTCCGCGCGAATACGCCGGTCATCATGAACCTGACGGACATGAGTGACGGCGACGCCAAGCGGCTCGTCGACTTCTCCGCTGGCCTGGTGTTCGGCCTGCGGGGCGCAATTGAACGCGTCACGAACAAGGTCTTCCTGCTCTCACCCGCCACCGTCGAGGTCTCCACAGGCGAGCGCGCCACCGCGGCCACTCCGGCAGGCTTCTTCAACCAGAGCTGAGGTTCGGTGCAGCTTGTTCTTCAGGTCCTCAACCTGGCGCTGTTCCTCTATCTCCTCGTGCTGCTGCTGCGGCTCGTCTTCGACTGGGTCCAGGTCTTCGCGCGGGATTGGCGGCCTCGTGGGGTCGCGCTCGTGGTCGCCGAGGGTTCATACACGCTGACCGACCCCCCGCTGCGCCTGCTGCGACGCATCATCCCCCCGCTGCGTCTCGGCGCGATCCAGTTGGACCTCGCGTTCTTGGTTCTCATGCTCGCCTGCACCTTTTCAATGCGAATTGTGCAGTATTTGGCCGCCACGATTTAGGGATCGTGGCTAGTATTCGGACTGGGGGGTGTGGCGCGCTGCCGCGCGACAAGCCTTCGGTCAACGTGACATCGCGGTCGGCGACACCCGCGTCCTCGATCGAAACTGCTCAGACACCGAGGTGACCAGAATGACGCTGCTGACGGCGGAGGACGTCCTCAACAAGAAGTTCCAACCGACGAAGTTCCGTGAGGGCTACGACCAGGACGAGGTCGACGACTTCCTCGACGACATCGTGAGCACGTTGCGCGTGATAGCCGCGGAGAACGAGCAGCTGCGTGCCAACCTGTCGGCCGCCCAGTCGCGGATCGGCGACCTCGGCGGCCAGGCGGTCGACGAGGGCGAGCCGATCACTGAGGCACAGGTCGAGTTCGACGAGCCGGAGGTTCTGGCCCAGCCGGAGCCGGAGCCCGCGGCCGTGGCCGAGGTCCAGCCGGAGCCCGCGGCGGTCGCCGCCGCACCCGCTGTGGGCCAGGCCCAGTCGGCGGCCGGCATGCTGGCCCTGGCGCAGCGCGTGCACGACGAGTTCGTCCAGAACGGCCAGTCGGAGGCCGAGCGCCTCGTCACCGAAGCGCGGGAGATGGCCGAAGGGCTCGTGCGTGAGGCCGAGGACGAGCGGCACCGGACTCTCGGCAAGCTGGAGCAGCAGCGCACGCTGCTGGAGCGCAAGATCGACGAGCTGCGTGTGTTCGAGCGCGACTACCGTACGCGGCTGAAGAGCTACCTTGAGGGGCTCCTTCAGGACGTCGACGGCCCCCAGGATGTCGGGTCGAACGGCAAGAGCGGCGGAGTGCGTACCATCCACTGATCCAGGCAAGAACGGCATCACACCGGCGGCGGGCCTGCGGTCCGCCGCCGGTGTCGTGCGTGAAGAAGTGGGCGATGACTGATCCTGTGACTCCTCCGGCCGGTGAGCCCGAGCGGGACCTCGCGCGCGATGCCCTGGGGCAGTCGGTCGCCGAGGGCAATCCTGGGGGCGGCGCCCGACGCCGAGGCCTCGTCGCCACCCTCGTGGCGATCGCCGTCGCGGTCGTCGGCGTCGACATCGTCTCCAAGCAGTTCGCGATCAACGCCCTCGTCGAGGGTGAGCGGGTCCCGCTGCTCGGTGACCTGCTCGCGCTGAGCCTCATCTTCAACCCCGGTGCGGCGTTCTCGTTCGCCTCGGGCACGACCTGGATCTTCACCGTCATCGCGCTCGGGGTTGTCGCAGCGATCCTTCGACTGTCCAGGCGCCTCGGCTCGACCGCATGGGCCGTTGCGCTCGGCCTGTTGCTCGGCGGCGCGATAGGCAACCTGCTCGACCGGCTCTTCCGGCCACCCAGCTTCGGGCAAGGTCACGTCGTCGACTTCATCGACTACGCCGGGCTCTTCATCGGGAACGTCGCCGACATCGCGATCGTGACGGCGGCCGGACTTATCGTGATCCTGACGTTGTTCGGCATCGGCGCCGACGGCACCCGGCATCGCACCGGCAAGGACGAACGTGCCTGAGACCCGTTCGCTCCCCGTTCCCGACGGCCTGGCAGGCGAACGGGTCGACGCAGCGCTCTCCCGGCTCCTCGGCCTGTCCCGGACCCGTGCTGCAGACCTGGCCGAGGCCGGCGCCGTGATCGTCGATGGAGCTGCCGTCGGCAAGTCCGACCGGCTGCACGCCGGTGCGTGGCTCGAGGTCACGCTGCCGGATCCGCCGGCGCCGGTTCGTGCCGGGCCGGTTCTCGTGCCGGGGCTGCGGATCGTGCACGACGACGAGGACGTCCTCGTGATCGACAAGCCCGTGGGCGTCGCTGCCCACGCCAGCCCGGGCTGGACCGGCCCGACCGTCACGGGCGCGCTGGCCGGGGCCGGCTACCGCGTGGCGACGTCGGGCGCTGCCGAGCGCCAGGGCATCGTCCACCGGCTCGACGTCGGTACCTCCGGGCTGATGGTCGTCGCGAAGAGCGAGCGCGCGTACTCACTGCTCAAGCAGGCGTTCCGCGACCGGACACCCGTGAAGGTCTACCACGCCCTTGTCCAGGGCCACCCGGACCCGATGGCGGGCAGCATCGACGCGCCGATCGGCCGGCACCCGAGTGCCGACTACAAGTGGGCGGTCGTGGCCGGCGGGCGCCCGTCGGTCACGCACTACGCGACGCTCGAAGCCATGCGGGCGGCCTCCTTGCTGGAGGTCCATCTGGAGACCGGGCGCACGCACCAGATCCGCGTGCACATGGCTGCGATCCACCATCCCTGCGTCGGGGATCTCACGTACGGTGCGGACCCCGCGCTGGCGGCTCGCCTCGGCCTGACCCGCCAGTGGCTGCACGCCGTCCGTCTCGGCTTCCCACACCCTGCAACAGGTGCCTGGCTCGAAGTCTCGAGCGAGTACCCCGCCGACCTGCGCACGGCTCTCGAACGGCTCCAGGCCGGCTGACCGAGCAGCAGCGCCGGCCTCGACGTGGCCGGGTCGCTCGCCGGGAGGACCCCCGAGGGCGACCTACACTGGCCCCCATGGCTGCGACGCGAGGGGATGGGTTCGCCCACCTTCACGTCCACACCGAGTACTCGATGCTCGACGGCGCGGCGAGAATCGGTGAGCTGTTCGCCGAGACCGAGCGGCTCGGCCAGACCGCGTTGGGGATCACCGACCACGGCTACCTGTTCGGCGCCTTCGACTTCTGGTCCCAGGCCCGCGCGCACGGGATCAAGCCCATCATCGGCATCGAGGCTTACGTCACCCCGGGCACCAGCCGTTTCGACCGGACGCGGGTGAAGTGGGGTGACGCCAGCCAGCGGGCGGACGACCTCTCCGGCGGCGGTGCGTACACACACCTGACCATGTGGGCCCGGACCACGGCGGGCATGCACAACCTCTTCCGCCTGGGCTCGCGCGCCTCTCTCGAGGGCCAGTGGGGCAAGTGGCCCCGGATGGACCGCGAGCTGCTGAACACGTACGCGGACGGGCTCATCGCGACGACGGGTTGCCCGTCCGGCGAGGTGCAGACGCGGCTGCGTCTCGGGCACTACGACGAGGCGGTGCGCGCCGCCGGCGAGCTGCAGGACATCTTCGGCAAGGAGCACCTCTACGTCGAGCTGATGGACCACGGCATCGACATCGAACGCCGAGTGACCGCCGACCTGCGACGGGTCGCGGCCGCGATCGGGGCGCCGTTCCTGGCGACCAACGACTCGCACTACACCAAGGCCGAGGACCGCCATGCCCACGAGGTGCTCCTCTGCGTGCAGTCCGGCTCGACCCTGGCGGACCCGGATCGCTTCCGGTTCGACGGTGACTCCTACTACCTGCGCTCGACGCAGGACATGCGTGAGACCTTTGCGGACTTCCCGGGCGCGTGCGACAGCAGCCTGCTCATCGCCGAGCAGTGCGACGTCGAGTTCAACACCGACGCCAACTACATGCCGCGCTTCCCGGTCCCGGAGGGGGAGGACGAGAGCTCCTGGTTCATCAAGGAGGTCCAGTCGGGTCTCATGCGGCGCTACCCGGGTGGCATCCCCGACGACGTGCAGCGCCAGGCGGAGTACGAGAGCGGGGTCATCACCTCGCTCGGCTTCGCCGGTTACTTCCTCGTCGTCGCCGACTTCATCATGTGGGCCAAGGACCAGGGGATCCGGGTCGGTCCCGGCCGTGGTTCGGCCGCCGGGTCGATGGCGTCCTACGCGATGGGGATCACGGAGCTCGACCCGCTCCGGCACGGCCTGATCTTCGAGCGCTTCCTCAACCCCGAGCGCGTGAGCTGGCCCGACGTCGACGTCGATTTCGACGAGCGTCGTCGTGGCGAGGTGATCCGCTACGTCACCGAGAAGTACGGCGACGACCGGGTGGCGCAGATCGTCACCTACGGCACGATCAAGGCCAAGCAGGCGCTCAAGGATGCCTCGCGGGTCCTCGGCTTCCCCTTCGCGATGGGTGAGAAGCTCACGAAGGCGATGCCGCAGCCGGTCATGGGCAAGGACGTGTCGTTGGCAGGCATGGCGGACCCGACTCACGAGCGGTACCACGAGGCCGAGGAGTTCCGGCAGCTCGTCGCCACGGACCCTGATGCGGCGCGGGTGCTCGAGACCGCGCGCGGGTTGGAGAACCTGAAGCGGCAGTGGGGCGTCCACGCCGCCGGTGTGATCATGGCGAGCCGACCGCTCGCGGAGATCATCCCGATCATGAAGCGTCCCCAGGACGGCGCGATCATCACCCAGTTCGACCAGCCCACCTCCGAGGGGCTCGGGCTGATCAAGATGGACTTCCTGGGGCTGCGCAACCTCACGATCCTCGACGACGCCCTGGCGAACATCGTCGCCAACGGCAAGCCGGCCATCGACGTCGAGTCCCTGACCCTGGACGACCCGGTGACGTACGAGCTGCTCTCTCGTGGCGACACGCTCGGGGTGTTCCAGCTCGACGGCGGCCCGATGCGCGCGCTGCTGCGCCAGATGCGTCCGGACTCCTTCGAGGACATCTCCGCCGTCATCGCCCTGTACCGGCCGGGGCCGATGGGCATGAACTCGCACACCAACTACGCCCTGCGCAAGAACGGGCTCCAGCAGGTCGAGCCGATCCACCCGGAGCTGGAGGAGCCGCTCGAGGAGATCGTCGGTCTCACCCACGGACTGATCGTCTACCAGGAGCAGGTGCAGCGCGTCGCCCAGAAGCTCGCGGGCTACACGCTCGGCCAGGCAGACCTGCTGCGCCGCGCGATGGGCAAGAAGAAGAAGGAAGTCCTCGAGAAGGAGTTCGTGCCGTTCCACGCGGGCATGGTGGAGCGGGGCTACTCCGAGGCTGCCATCAAGACGGTCTGGGATACGCTCGTGCCCTTCGCCGGCTACGCGTTCAACAAGGCGCACTCGGCGGCCTACGGCGTCGTGTCGTACTGGACCGCCTTCCTCAAGGCCAACTACCCGACCGAGTACATGGCGGCACTGCTCACGTCGGTCCGGGACGACAAGGACAAGTCGGCGCTCTACCTGGCGGAATGCCGCCGGATGGGCATCACCGTGCTGCCACCCGACGTCAACTCGTCGTCAGCCGACTTCACCGCCGTCGGTGCCGACATCCGGTTCGGGCTCACCGCGATCCGCAACGTCGGCGCCAACGTCGTCGACGCGATCGTCACCGCGCGCGAGGAGCGTGGAGCGTTCGCCTCCTTCACCGACTTCCTCGACAAGGTGCCCGCCGTCGTCTGCAACAAGCGCACGATCGAGTCGCTCGTGAAGGCGGGAGCCTTCGACACCCTCGGGCGCAGCCGCCGCGCGCTCGTAGCGGTCCACGAGCAGGCAGTCGACGCCGTCGTCGACCTCAAGCGGAACGAGGCCGTCGGCCAGTTCGACCTCTTCGCCTCGCTCGACGGCGCGGCCGGAGTGCCGACCTTCGCGCTGGAGATCCCCGAGCTCCAGGAGTGGGACAAGCGCGACCTGCTGGCCTTCGAGCGCCAGATGCTCGGTCTGTATGTCTCCGACCATCCGCTGCAGGGCCTCGAGCACGTGCTCAGCAAGGCCGCGGACTGCACGATCGCGACGCTGATCGCGGACGAGACGCGGCCCGACGGCTCGAGCGTGGCCATCGCCGGACTCGTCACGTCGCTGCAGCGCAAGCTGTCCAAGCAGGGCAACGCGTGGGCTATCGCGACGATCGAAGACCTCGACGGCTCGATCGACGTGCTCTTCTTCGGTGACACCTACATCGCGTACTCGACGCTGCTTGCCCAGGATGTCGTCGTCGTGGTGCGGGGGCGCGTGCGCAGGCGCGACGACGGCCTCCAGCTCCAGGCGGCAGAGGTCTCCTTGCCGGACCTGAGCGGCTCCTCCGACGCGCCCGTGACGCTGACGTTGCCGACGAACCGGTGCACGGCGCCGGTCGTCGAGGGTCTGCGGTCGATCCTCACGAACCACCCGGGGATGACGGAGGTGCGACTGCGCCTCACGAGCCCCGACCGGGTCAAGGTGCTGCGGCTCGAGGACGCCTTCCGGGTGACGCCGTCGCCGGCGCTCTTCGGCGACCTCAAGGCGCTTCTCGGCTCGGGCTGCCTCCAGTCGTGATCCCCTGAGCCGGCTGCCCCGGTCGCAGCCCGGCCGGTCCTCGGGTCCGAGGTACGGCGCGCCCTAGAATCGGCGCGTGCTTTCTCGACTCGACCTCCGTGGCCGCCGCCTGTCCGCCCGCGCCCTCGCCGCCGCGATGCCGCGGGCCGAGCTCGACGTCGAGGCGGCCGTGCACCAGGTCCGCCCGATCCTTGACGATGTCCGGGCCCGAGGCGCCGCTGCGCTGCGAGACCTGTCCGAGCGGTTCGACCGGGTGCGGCCGGCGACCGTGCGCGTGCCCGTCGAGGCCCTTGCGCAGGCCCTGGCAGACCTTGACCCGGCCGTGCGGGCAGCCCTCGAGGAGTCCGCGGAACGCGTCCGCCGTGGTCACCGGGCCCAGGTGCCGACCGAGGTGAGCACCGCGATCGTGCCGGGGGGCGTCGTGCACCAGCGCTGGGTGCCGGTCCAGCGAGTCGGCCTCTACGTGCCGGGCGGTCTCGCCGTGTACCCCTCGAGCGTCGTGATGAACGTGGTGGCCGCGCAGGTGGCGGGCGTGGAGTCGCTCGTCGTCGCGAGCCCGCCGCAGGCGGACCGGGGCGGGCTGCCCGACCCGACGGTCCTGGCGGCGTGCGCGTTGCTGGGCGTCGACGAGGTCTACGCAGTCGGCGGCGCCCAGGCGATCGCGATGCTGGCCTACGGCGCCGCCGGGAGCGAGCCCGTCGACGGCGACGTCCTGTGCGAGCCCGTCGACGTCATCACGGGGCCGGGCAACGTCTGGGTCGCGGCCGCCAAGCGCGAGGTCCGCGGTCTCGTGGGCATCGATGCGGAGGCGGGCCCGACCGAGATCGCGATCCTCGCCGACGACACGGCGGATCCGGCTCACGTCGCGGCCGACCTCATCAGCCAGGCCGAGCACGACCCCCTGGCGGCGTCTGTGCTGGTCACGCCGTCGACCGCGCTCGCCGATGCCGTCGACGTGGAGCTGTCCCTGCGCGTGCCGCGGACCAAGCACGCGGATCGGATCACGATCGCGCTCACGGGGCGGCAGTCCGGAACCGTGCTGGTCGACGACATCGATGCCGGCGTTGTGGTCGTGGACGCCTACGCCGCCGAGCACCTCGAGATCCAGACGGTGGACGCTCCCGCGGTCGCCGCCCGGGTCCGCAGTGCGGGCGCCATCTTCGTGGGCGCGTACTCACCGGTCTCGCTCGGCGACTACATCGCGGGGTCCAACCACGTGCTACCGACCGGGGGGTGCGCTCACTTTGCGAGCGGTCTCGGGGTGATGAGCTTCATCAAGTCCGTCCAGGTGATCGAGTACACCTCGGACGCCCTGCGGGAGGTCGTCGCGCCGCTCGTCGCCCTCGCCGACGCAGAGGACCTGCCGGCCCACGGGGAGGCCGCCGAGGTCCGGTTCGGCTGAGCCGAGACCCGGGCTCGTCAGGCTTGGGCGAGGACGAAGGGCAGTACCTCGGTGGCGCCAGCATCGCGCAGCAGCCGGCCCGCCACGGTCAGGGTCCAGCCTGACTCGGCGTAGTCGTCGACCAAGACCACGCGTCTGCCCGGCAGGCCGGCACGTGCCGCCTCGCTCAGCTCGAGCCGCAGGCGGGCGAGCACCCCTGCCAGGCGCTGCGCCGAGTTGATGTCGTGCCGGCCCGGCGGCCTGGCAGGGTCGGGCGCGACCCTGCCGACCACCCGCACGCCGAGGCGGCGGGCGACCCCGCCCGCCAGGTGCTCGACGAGCGCCGGCCGCGTCGCCGAGCCGACCATCACGACGCCGTCCACCGCCGGAGCCCATTCCTGGAGCACCTCGAGCACGGGTCGGCGGAGGTGCTCGGGGAGCGGTCCGTCCGGCGTCGCCGGCGACAGCAGCCGGCGCAGCGGCAATGCCCAGCCGAGGGAGTCGAGCCGCGCCAGCGCGCGCCCGGGCTCGACCCGCTCATCGGCCTGGATCCGGCCCTTGAGATCGACCCCCAGGCGATCCATCCCGGACGGCCACTGTGCGCGGGGTGCGATCTCGACGCCAGGGCGGTCCAGGCCCGTCCTGGCAGCATCAACCTGCGCGGTCGAGGGCCCCGCGGGCAGGTCGAGACCTCCGCACGTGTCGCACCGGCCGCAGCTCCAGTCCGGGGCCAGCAGCGGGTCGTCGAGGTCCGCGCGGAGGAAGGCCATGCGGCACCCACTCGTGCCCGCGTAGGCGACCATCGCCTCCTGCTCGGCGAGTCGAGACTGCTCCACACGGGCGTATCGATCGGCGTCGTAGACCCACGCCGCGCCCGTGGCCTGCCAGCCGCCGCGGACCCGGCGCACGGCGCCGTCGACGTCGAGCACCTTGAGCATCGTCTCGAGCCGGGCCCGGCGCAGGTCCACGACCGTCTCGAGAGCCGCCGTCGACATCGTGGCTCCGTCCGCCAGCGCGCCCAGGACTGCCCGGACCTCCCGCTCGCCGGGAAACGCGAGGCTGCCGAAGTAGTCCCAGATCGCCTTGTCCTCCTGACCGGGCAGGAGCACCACGACGGCGCGATCGACAGCTCGCCCGGCTCGCCCGACCTGCTGGTAGTAGGCGATCGGTGAGGGCGGTGCGCCGAGGTGGACCACGAAGCCGAGATCCGGCTTGTCGAACCCCATGCCGAGCGCCGACGTGGCGACGAGGGCTGTGAGCCGGTTCGCTTTCAGGTCCGACTCGAGCGCCTCGCGCTCGGCCGGCTCGGTGCGCCCCGTGTACGCACGCACGTCGTGTCCGGCGGCCCGGAGCTGGGTGGCGACCTCCTCGGCGACGGCCACCGTCAGGCAGTAGACGATCCCAGAGCCGGTGCTCGAGAGGAGCGCGAGGTTCTTGGCGAGCCAGGCCAGCCGGCCGGCCTGGTCCGGCAACCTCACCACGCCCAGGTGCAGCGAGGGCCGGTCGAGGCCGCCTCGAAGGACGAGCACGTCGCCGTCGGCGCGGGCGAGCTGCTCGGCGACATCCGCCGTGACCCGTGCGTTGGCCGTTGCCGTGGTCGCCAGCACGCCGATGCCCGCCGGGAGCTGGTCGAGCAGGTCCCGGATCCGCCGGTAGTCGGGGCGGAAGTCGTGCCCCCAGTCGGAGATGCAGTGCGCCTCGTCGATCACCACGAGGCCGGCGTCGGCGGCGAGGCGGGGAAGGACTTCGTCCCGGAAGCCCGGGTTGTTCAGCCGCTCGGGTGAGCAGAGCAGGATGTCCACCTCGCCCGCCGCGATCGCCGCGTGCACGTCGTCCCACTCGGCAACGTTCGCCGAGTTGACGGTGACCGCCCGCACGCCCGCCTTGCCGGCTGCGGCGATCTGGTCCCGCATGAGGGCGAGCAGCGGCGAGACGATCACGGTCGGGCCCGCCCCCCGCGCGCGGAGCAGCGCGGTGGCGACCACGTACACCGCCGACTTGCCCCATCCGGTGCGCTGGACGACGAGCGCGCGTCGGCGGCCGACCACGAGCGCCTCGATCGCGCGCCACTGGTCCTCGCGCAAGGCCGCGTCCTCGCGTCCCACGAGAGCGCGGAGCACCCCCTCGGCCTCCTCCCGCACCGCGCCCTGGTCCCGCACCGCGCCCTGGTCCCGCACCGCGCCCTGGTCCCGCACCGCGCCCTGGTCCCGCACCGCGCCCTGGTCCCGCACCGCTAGCCCTCGCCTCGTTCGAACATGAGTACGACCCTACGCCCTCGCGCTGACATCCGACCCCCCGGCCGGACGCCGGGTCCGAGCCCCCGTCGTCCGGCATCCCTAGACTCGCCACGTGAGCGTGACACGCCTGCCGATCCGAGCAGACCTACGCGGGGTGCACCCTTACGGGGCCCCCCAGCTCGACGTGCCGGTCCTGCTCAACGTGAACGAGAACCCGTACCCGCCCTCGCCCGCCGTCGTCGCGGACATCGCGGATGCGGTCGCCGCCGCGGCGACCGGCCTCAACCGGTACCCGGACCGCGACTTCCCCGCGCTGCGCGCCGACCTCGCCGCCTACCTCGGCGCCGAGTCCGGCGCCACGGGCTTGACCGTCGACCACCTCTGGGCCGCGAACGGCTCCAACGAGGTCATGCTCCACCTTCTGCAGGCCTTCGGCGGACCGGGCCGCACCGCGCTGTCGTTCGCACCCACCTACTCGATGTACCCGGAGTACGCCCGGGACACGTTCACCGGGTGGGTCACCGGCCGCCGTGAGAGCGACTTCACGCTGGACCTGCCGCACGTGCGCGCCATGATCGCCGAGCACCGGCCGTGCGTCATCTTCCTGGCGAGCCCGAACAACCCGACGGGCACCGCGCTGCCGATCGACGTGGTCGAGGCGATCGCCGGCGCGGCCCGGGGTGCCGGGCCGGGCGGCGCGGACGCCGTCGTCGTCGTCGACGAGGCGTACGCCGAGTTCCGGCGCACCGGCACGCCGAGCGCGCTGACGATCCTGCCGCGCCACCCGCACCTCGCGGTCTCTCGGACGATGTCCAAGGCCTTTGCCCTCGCGGGAGCCCGGGTGGGCTATCTCGCGGCGGCCCCGGACCTGGTGGACGCCCTGCGGGTCGTCCGACTGCCGTACCACCTGTCCGCCGTGACGCAGGCGGTCGCGCGCGCAGCGCTGCGCCACTCGGGGAGCCTGCTCGCGCGGGTCGCCGAGCTGCGCGACGAGCGGGACGCCACGGTCGCCTGGCTGCGCGGGCACGGGCTGGAGGTGCCCGGGTCGGACGCGAACTTCGCCCTCTTCGGCACGTTCGACGATCGGCACGAGGTCTGGCAAGGTCTGCTGGACCGCGGTGTGCTGATCCGGGCGACGGGCCCGGACGGCTGGCTTCGGGTGTCGATCGGCACGCCGGGGGAGATGGTCGCCTTCCGGGCGGCTCTGGAGGAGGTGCTGGGCTGGTGAGTGCACGCACGGCGCGCATCGAGCGCGCGACGTCGGAGTCGTCTGTGCTCGTCGAGCTGGACCTCGACGGCACGGGAGCCACCGACATCTCGACGTCGGTGCCCTTCTACGACCACATGCTCACGGCGCTGGGCAAGCACTCGCTCATCGACCTGCGGGTGCGCGCGACGGGCGACACCCACATCGACGTGCACCACACGGTGGAGGACGTCGCCATCTGCATCGGTGAGGCCCTGCGCGAGGCACTCGGCGACAAGCGCGGCATCGCCCGGTTCGGCGATGCGTGCGTGCCGCTCGACGAGGCGCTCGCGCTGGCGGTGGTCGACGTCTCCGGGCGCCCGTACGTCGTCCACTCGGGCGAGCCGGCGGGCCAGGAGTACCACCTGATCGGCGGGCACTTCACGGGCTCGCTCACGCGTCACGTGATCGAGTCGATCGCGCTGCACGCCGGTATCTGCCTGCACGTCCAGGTGCTGGCGGGCCGAGACCCGCACCACATCGTCGAGGCCCAGTTCAAGGCCTTCGCGCGCGCGCTCCGGGCCGCCGTGGCGCCGGACCCTCGGGTCACGGGCGTCCCGTCGACGAAGGGTGCGCTGTAGTCGTGATCACCCTGGCCCTCGTCCTGACCCCGGTTGCCTCCGCCCAGGCGCTGGCGGCGCTGTGCGCACTCGACGGCGTGGACGTCGACGTCGTGCCGAGCAGCCGCGGGGCCGTCGTCGTCCGGGCCGTGGGCGCCAAGGGTGCTGGGCCCGACGCCGCTGCCGCGGCTGCCGGGCCCGCTCCGACCGGCTCGCTCGAGGCTGAACCCGGGGCGGCGACCGACGAGGATGCGAGCGACTGGGACATCTCAGAGCTCTTCGACGACGGAGCCGTCCCGCGAGAGGCGCACGATCTCGCGGCTCGCATCTCCCAGCTGACCCAGATCGGGGTGGTCCTGCTCACGGCCCAGCTGACGGAGGACGGTGTGCTGGAGTCGGGCCTGTCCGGCCACATCACCGCGCAGCGCTACATCGGCGGCGAGCGGGCCGAGGACCTCGCCGCGGGCCTCGTGCTGGCCGGTGCGGACGACGTCGTCGAGGAGCTGCTCCTGGGACGCGTGAGCGTGGGTGACGTGCGCGGGCACGTGAGCTCGCGCGACGCGGGCCGGGGCCGGCGGGCCCGTTGGATGGGCAAGGGGTTGCGCCGCCCGCGTCCGTGAGCCGCCCGGCACGTGGGACGCGGGTTCGGTGCGCCGAGCGGCTCGGCTAGGGTTGTGCACGCCCGAGTTGAGCCTCGCGGGACGTATCCGCGGGAGGCAGGGAAGGACCGCATCGTGACGTATGTCATCGCGCAGCCGTGCGTGGACGTCAAGGACAAGGCGTGCATCGACGAGTGTCCCGTGGACTGCATCTACGAGGGTGAGCGCTCGCTCTACATCCACCCCGACGAGTGCGTGGACTGCGGGGCGTGCGAGCCGGTGTGCCCGGTCGAGGCGATCTACTACGAGGACGACGTGCCGGACGAGTGGTCGCAGTACTACAAGGCGAACGTCGAGTTCTTCGACGACCTCGGCTCCCCGGGCGGCGCGGCCAAGCTGGGCCTGATCCCCAAGGACCACCCGATCATCGCCGTCCTGCCACCCCAGGCCTGAGGCTCGACCAGCACGGTCTCGGCAGGTTCGGCTCGACGGGCGACCGGACCGTTCTCCATCCGCAGGACGCCCCGCCTGGGCCGAGGTAGAGCGGCGTCAGCCGGGCCACGCGGGGCAGAGGCGGACGACGGCGCCCACCACGGTGACGGCTGGCGGGCGCACGCCCGCCGCCTCGGCCCGGTCCGCGATCGTCTCCAGCGTGCCGACGGTGACGCGCTGCCGCGGCCCGTACCCGTCCTCCACGACGGCGACGGGCGTGCCGGGCGCGTGGCCGGCGACCAGCAGGGTCGCGCACGTCTCGCGGAGGCGGCCCACGCCCATCAGGAGCACGAGGGTGTGAGCCTCGTCCGGCGGGAGCATCGAGATGTCCTCGTGCGCCGTCAGCACCGTGAAGCCGCGGGCCAGGCCGCGGTGCGTCACCGGGATGCCCACCGCGGCAGGCACGGAGACGGCGCTCGTGACGCCGGGCACGACCTCGACGGGCACCCCGGCCTGCGCGCACGCGAGGGCTTCCTCCCCGCCCCGGCCGAAGACGTAGGGGTCGCCTCCCTTGAGGCGGACGACCCGGCGCCCGGCGACTGCGTGCTCGACCAGGAGCGCATTGATCATGTCCTGCGGCACCGGGTGGTGATCGGGGTTCTTGCCGACGTCGATCACCATGACGTCCTCGTCGAGGTCTTGGACGAGGGAGCGGGGAGCGAGGCGATCGAGGACGACGACGTCGGCCTGTGCCAGCAGTCGTCGGCCGCGCGTCGTGATGAGGCCGGGGTCGCCCGGTCCGCCGCCGACGAGCGCGACCGAGCCTGTCCCAGGTCCGTCCGGGCCGGGTTCCCGGCGCCGCTGCCGGCGGAGCGGCAGGTCGCCGGACTCGAGGGCGGCGGCCACCCCGTCGCGGATCCGGGCCGCTCGGCGGGGGTCCCGCCCCGCGTTGACGGCGATCACGACGTCGTCGACCGTGGTCGTCGCCGGCACCCACGCGGTGGCTCGCTCGGGGTCGCCGCCCTTGCCGCACCAGATCTGCCGCGCCTCCGCCGCGACGCTGACGGCGTCGTCGACGGCGGGGACGCCCGTCGCGGTGAGCACGAACCAGGTGCCGTCGAGGTCGTCGTCGGCGAAGCCGCGCTCGTGCCACGTGAGGCGCCCGGTCGAGGCCGCGTCGGCCAGCTCGCCGGTGACCGTCGGGGCGACCACGACGACGACGGCGCCCGCCTCGAGCAGCCCGCGCGTGCGCCGGCTCGCCACGGCACCACCCCCGACGACCAGCACCCGTCGACCCGCGACGCGGAGCGTCAGGGGGTAGGACGGAGGCGCGGCCGGCGACGACGTGTCCACGGGCGGCCGCTCAGCGGGCCCGGTCGGGTGACAGGCCACGGTTGTGCAGGAGGCGCCGTTCCAGCGGCGCGAAGACGGCGAGCTCGACGAGGATGCCGACGACGAGGATGAGGAGGATCGCCACGATCACGGTGCTCATCAGCTGCAGCTCTCGGCCCTGCTGGAGGAGCGAGCCCAGGCCGAAGCCGATGGTTCCGCCGACGGCGATGATCTCGGCGGCCATGAGGGAGCGCCAGGAGAACGCCCAGCCCTGGCGCAGGCCCGCGAGGTAGCCCGGCAGAGCAGCGGGGAGGATCACCCAGCGGATCATCTGGAGCCGTCCTGCGCCGAGGACCCGGCCCACGCCCCGGAAGAGCGGCGGCACGTGGTCGATGCCGGAGACGAGCCCGTTGATGATCGACGGCACGGCGCCCATGAGGATGACGAAGTAGACCGTGGCGTCGGTGAGGCCGAACCAGATGATCGCGGCAGGCACCCAGGCGACCGACGGCAGCACCTGGAGGCCGGTGATCAGCGGGCCGATGGCCGTGCGGACCCAGCGGACCCGCGCGACGAGGAGCCCGACCGGGGTAGCGATCAGGACGGCGACGACGAAGCCGACGACCCCGCGCTCGAGGCTCGTGGCGACTGCCGCCTGGACGTCCCCCCGCTGCCACAGCTGGCCGAACGCGGCAGCCACGTCCGAGGGCCCGGGCATGACGTAGCCGGGGCGCACGCCTGCCAGCGTGACCACCTGCCAGATCGCGAGCAGCACGGTCAGCGCCACAGCCGGCGCGAGGAGCGCACGGCTCAGGCGTTGCACACGCTCGGGCCTGCCGGGGGCCGGCGTGGCGGTCTGCAGAGCGTCGAGGCCGGCCTCGAGCTCACGGGTGTCGGCCGGTCCGGACGGCTCGGCCACGGACCTCGCGTCAGTGGGCATGTCTGCGGATCTCCTCGCGGAGGTGGTCGGTGATCTCGACGGACAGCCGGGAGACGTCGGGTGCCTCGATGCGGCGCTCGCCGGTGACGTCCACCCGCCACTCGCGCACGATCCGGCCCGGACGGGAGGACATGAGGAGCACCCGTTCGCCGAGCCGGACGGCTTCGCGGACGTTGTGCGTGATGAAGACGATCGTGCGCCCCGTCTCGTGCCAGATCCGCTCGAGCTCGTCGTGCAGCAGGTCACGGGTGATGGCGTCGAGCGCGGCGAACGGCTCGTCCATCAGGAGCACGTCGCGGTCCTGGGCGAGGGACCGGGCCAGGGCCACCCGCTGGCGCATCCCGCCCGAGAGCTCGTGCACGCGCTTGTCACCCGCTCCCGAGAGCCGGACGAGGGCGAGCAGCTCGTCGGCCCGCTCGCGCCGGACCCCCTTGGGTGCGCCGTGCAGGCGCAAGGCGAGCTCGACGTTGCCCCGCGCCGTCAGCCACGGGAAGAGCGCCGACTCCTGGAACATCAGGGCGGCCCCCGGCCCCACGACGTCGATCTCACCGGTGCTGGGCTTCTCCAGCCCCGCGATGAGCGACAGCAGTGTCGACTTGCCGCAGCCCGAGGCCCCGAGGAGGCAGACGAACTCGCCGCGGCGGATGGTGAGGTCGATACCGTCGAGGACCACCGGGCCCTGCGGGTGGAAGCGCTTGCTCACCCCCGAGACGCGAACGGCCGTCGGCCGGTTCCCGGCCCGCGCCGTCACTCCCGGGTCCGCCGGAGCGGTGATGGTCGACGTCACGGTGTCCACCTCTCGGTTCTCGTTCATGGTTGTCCCAGCCCTGCCTCGGACAGGGACGCCTCGCCGCGGTCCGCGAGGACCAGGTTGAGGAGCCTCAGGTCGACGATCCCGGTGACCGCGCCGTCCGAGGTCGTGCCGGCCCGGACCGCGTCGTCGCGCAGGTCGTCGACGAGGTCGGCGTGCGGGTCGAGGGAGAAGTCGACGCCGCCGAGGGCGCGCACCAGGACGTCGGGTGCCAGCGGCTGACCGGTCAGCTCGTCAAGCGCGGCGTTGATGATGGATGCCGCCTCGTCCGGCTCGGTCTCCATCCAGGCGATCGTGTCGGCGAGCCCGCGCAGCAGCGCCGAGACCGTCTCCGGGTGCTCGGCCAGGAAGCGCGAGGAGGCGACGAGGTAGGTGGTCGGGAACACGCCGTCCGGCCACAGCTCGGCCTCGTCCACGAGTACCCGGCCACCGGCTTCGAGGACGAACCGGGAGGCCCAGGGCTCGGGCAGCCACGCGCCGTCGAGCGAGCCGTCCCGGAAGAGCTGCAACGCGAGCGCGTTCGCCGTGGGGGTGATCGCGACGTCGCCGCCGCCGCGCAACCGGGTCGCCAGGCCGTGGTCGCCGAGCCAGGTCCGCAGCGCGACGTCCTGGGTGCTGCCGAGCTGCGGGCTAGCGAGCGTCGTGCCGACGAGGTCGTCCGGGGAAGCGATGCCCGGGCGCACGACGAGCTGGGCGCCGCCCGTCGCTGCGCCGGCGACGATGCGCAGGCCCTCACCCCCGGATCGGATGAAGCCGTTGATCGCAGGGTTGGGGCCGATGAAGGCCGCGTCGATCGCGCCCGCGTAGAGCGCCTCGATGGCCGCCGGCCCCGCGCTGAACACTTGGGTGGTCAGCGCGGTCCCGCCGAGGGACTCCGCGAAGGAGCCCGTCGCCAGAGCGACGAGAGCCGGCCCGTGCGTGAGGTTCGCGAAGTACCCCAGCCGGAGCTGGTCCGCGGGTCCCTCGTCGGTAGCGCCCGCCGCGCCCTGGGCGACCGGCTGGCACGCCGCTAGTGCCACCGCCACGACCGCGACGAGTCCGGCGAGCACCGCGCGCGCGGACCGGCGGACCGGACCGCGTACGTCTCGCGCGCGGGGCAGGCGGGGCATGACGGCTCTCCGATGCAGGTGCGGGTGGCTGCCGATCTCTTGGCGGGCCGGGTGTCGGTGCGGGCGGGGCGGGTGCGGGGCGCTCAGATCGTGTACTGCAGCGGTTGCTGCTCGGGATGGCGCACCTCGGCCAGTGCGTCACCGACCATCCCGGCGGCGAGGGTGTTGCCGTCGTGCGCGTCGATGAGCAGGAACGCTCCGGTGCGGCGGGAGGTGAGGTAGGGCTCGGCGACCACGGGTGAGGCGAGGCGCAGGCGGACGCGGCCGATGTCGTTGAGCCCGAGCGACTCGGCCGCTCCGAGCTCGGCCGAGTCGAGGTCGAGGCGCCCGACGATGTCCCTCACGACGGCCTGCACGGTCCTGGTCGTGTGCTTGAGCAGCACGCGCTGGCCGGGTCGCAGCTCGCGCTCGGCCAGCCAGCAGATGGTCCCCTCGATGTCCTGGGTCGGCACGGGCGCGTCCTGTGCCGCCGCGACGAGGTCTCCGCGGGCGACGTCGACGTCGTCCGTGAGCCGGATCGTGACCGACTGGGGGGCGAACGCCTCCGCCAGCTCGCCGTCGGCCGTGTCGATCCCGGCGATCCTCGTCGAGGTGCCCGAGGGCAGCACGACGACCGGGTCGCCGACCTTCACCAATCCTGCCGCGATCTGGCCCGCGTAGCCGCGGTAGTCGCGGTACGCCTCGTCGTGCGCAGCCGCCTGCGGCCGGATCACGACCTGGACGGGGAAGCGGAAGGCCTCCTTGGCAGGGTCTTCCGCCGAAGGCAGCTGCTCCAGCAGCTCCAGGAGGCTCGGTCCGTCATACCAGGAGGTCCGGTTCGAGCGATCGACGATGTTGTCACCGATGAGCGCCGAGACCGGGACCGTGCGGACGTCGGGGAGCCCGAGCGCGCGCGCCGCGTGCTCCACCTGGGCCGAGACCGCCGCGAAGACGGAGTGGTCGTAGCCGACGAGGTCGATCTTGTTCACCGCGACGATGACGTGCGGCACCCGCAGGAGCGAGGCGACGGCGAGGTGGCGGCTCGTCTGCTCGAGCAGGCCCTTGCGCGCGTCCACGAGGAGGACCACGGCGTCGGCGGTGCTTGCCCCGGTCACCGTGTTCCGGGTGTATTGAACGTGACCCGGGCAGTCGGCGAGGATGAACGACCGGTTCGCGGTGGCGAAGTAGCGGTACGCGACGTCGATCGTGATGCCCTGCTCCCGCTCGGCCCGGAGGCCGTCGGTCAGGAGGGCGAGGTCGGCGACGTCGAGGCCGCGGTTGCGGCTGACGCGCTCGACGGCGTCGAGTTGGTCCGTGAGCACCGACTTCGAGTCGTACAGCAGCCGCCCGACCAAGGTGGACTTGCCGTCGTCGACCGAGCCTGCCGTGGCCAGGCGTAGCAGCGTGCTCATCAGAAGTACCCCTCCCGCTTGCGGTCTTCCATCGCGGCTTCGGAGAGCCGGTCGTCTGCGCGGGTCGCGCCACGCTCGGTCAGCCGGCTCGCCGCGACCTCGCGGATGACGCCGTCGACGTCGACGGCGTCGGAGAGGACGGCCCCGGTGCAGGACATGTCGCCCACCGTGCGGTAGCGGACCTGGCGCACCACCAGCTCCTCGCCCTCCGGTACGGGGGAGTAGGGGCCGTCCGCCAGGAACATGCCGTCCCGGACGAAGACCGGGCGCTCGTGGGCGTAGTACAGCGACGGCAGCTCGATCCGCTCCGCCGCGATGTAGCGCCAGACGTCGAGCTCGGTCCAGTTGCTCAGCGGGAACACGCGCACGTGCTCGCCCGGCCGGTGCCGCCCGTTGTACAGGTTCCACAGCTCGGGCCGCTGGCTGCGGGGGTCCCACTGGCCGAACTCGTCGCGCAGGCTCAGGACGCGCTCCTTGGCGCGGGCCTTCTCCTCGTCGCGGCGGCCGCCGCCGAAGACGGAGTCGAACCTGTTCTCGGCGATGCCGTCCAGCAGAGGCTGCGTCTGCAGGGGGTTGCGGGTGCCGTCGGCGCGCTCGCGCAGGCGCCCGTCGTCGATGTAGTCCTGGACCTTGACGACCACGAGGCGCAGGCCGAGCCGCGCCACCGTGGCGTCGCGGTACTCGAGCACCTCGGGGAAGTTGTGGCCGGTGTCGACGTGCATCACGGGGAAGGGCACGGGTCCGGGCCAGAACGCCTTGACCGCGAGGTGCAGCATCACGACCGAGTCCTTCCCGCCGCTGAAGAGCAGCACGGGCCGCTCGAACTCGGCGACGACCTCGCGGACGATGTGGATCGCTTCGCTCTCCAGCGCCTCGAGCTGGGTGAGGCGGTGCTCTCCGCCGGCGAGCAGGGGCGTCTCGGGCACGACGGACGCTGCCTTCCCTGGCGCCGGGGGCGCCGTCTGCTTGGTGATGGTCACAGGTGGATCCCGCACTCGACCTTGGAGAAGCCCGCCCAGCGGCCCGAGCGCAGGTCGCCACCCGCCTCGACGCGGCGGGTGCAGGGCGCGCAGCCGATGGACGGGTAGCCGTCCTCGAGCAAGGGGTTGACGAGCACGGCGTGCTCGTGGGCGTAGGCCACCAGGTCGTCGAACGTCCACGCGGCGAGCGGGTTGATCTTCACGAGCCCGTGGGTGTGGTCCCAGCCGACGAGCGGCGTGTCGGTGCGCGTGGGGGACTCCTCGCGGCGGACGCCGGTCACCCAGGCCTCGTAGCCGATGAGCTGCTCGGCCAGCGGCTCGACCTTGCGCATCCGGCAGCAGGCGGTCGGGTCGCTCGTGTAGAGGTCCTTGCCGTGGGTGGCGTCCTGCTCGGCCACGGAGAGGATCGGCAGCACGTCGACGACGGTCACCGGCAGGGTGGCCGCGACCGCGTCCCGCGTGCCGATCGTCTCGGCGAAGTGGTAGCCGGTGTCGAGGAAGAGCACGTCCACCCCGGGCGCGAAGCGCGAGACCAGGTGCGGCAGCACGGCGTCGGCCATGCTGCACGCGACCGCCATCGAGAGCCCGAACTCCTTGGCGGCCCACTCGACGACCTCCTCCGCGGAGGCCCGGGCGAGACGGGGTGCGGCGTCCTCGAGGATGTCGCGGAGCTCGTCGCTCGGGCGGCGGCGGCCGCGCGTCTCCTGCAGGGTCTGCTGCTCGGTCACTGGAGTGCCCCTTCCTCTGCCCGATGGGCCCAGGCGGCGAAACGCTCGCCGTCCGCCCGCTCGTCGACGAATCGCCGGACGACGCGCTCGACGTAGTCCGGCAGGTCCGCAGCCGTCACCTTGAGGCCGCGCACCGTGCGGCCGAGACCCGGCTCGGCCTGGTCCATCGCGGCGAGCCCACCACCGAGGTGCACCTGGAAGCCGGGCTCCTGACCGCCCTCGGCAGTCGGGACCAGCTGGCCCTTGAGGCCGATGTCCGCTGTCTGGATCCGCGCGCAGGAGTTGGGGCAGCCGTTGACGTGCAGCGTGATCGGCTGGTCGACCTCCACGCCTGCGAGGCGTCGGTCGAGCTCGGCGATCGCCGTCGAGGCGGTCGACTTGGTCTCGACGATCGCGAGCTTGCAGTACTCGATGCCGGTGCAGGCGATGGTGTGTCGGCGGAAGAGCCCCGGCGCGGACTGCAGGCCCAGCTCGTCGAGGCCCGCCCGGACGTCGTCCACGGCGGGCTCGGGGACGTCCAGGACCACGAGCTTCTGGTGCGGCGTGAGCCGCACCCGGCTCGAACCGGCCCGCTCGGCCAGGTCGGCGACGCCGGCGAGGATCGTGCCGGAGACGCGGCCGACGGTCGGGGCCGCTCCGACGTAGAAGCGGCCGTCCTTCTGGGCGTGGACCCCGACGTGGTCGCCCGGGCCCGTGGGCGCCGTGGGCGCCGGGCCGTCGGGGAGCACGCGGTGCAGGTACTCGTCCTGGAGCACCTGGCGGAACTTCTCAGCACCCCAGTCGGCGACGAGGAACTTCAGCCGGGCACGGTTGCGCAGGCGCCGGTAGCCGTAGTCGCGGAAGATCGCGATGACGCCCGCCCACACCTCGGCAACCTCGTCCTCGGTCACGAAGGCGCCGAGGCGGACCGCGAGGTGGGCGTTCGTGCTCAGGCCGCCGCCCACCCACACGTCGTACCCGACGCCGAGCCCGGGGTGCTCGACGGCGACGAACGACACGTCGTTGATCTCGTGGACCACGTCCTGGCTGGGGTGCCCGGTGACGGCCGTCTTGAACTTGCGCGGCAGGTTCGCGAACTGCGCATCGCCCAGGTACCGGCTCGTGATCGCCTCGACGGCGCGGGTGGAGTCGATGAGCTCGTCCGCCGAGATGCCGGCGACGGGGCTGCCGAGGACGACCCGGGGGGTGTCCCCGCAGGCCTCGGTCGTGGACAGCCCGACGGCCTCGAGGCGCCGCCAGATCTCGGGGACCGACTCGACCTCGATCCAGTGGAGCTGGATGTTCTGTCGATCCGTGATGTCCGCGGTGTCGCGGCCGAACTCCGTGGAGATGCCGGCGACGACGCGGAGCTGCTCGGTCGACACGGCGCCGCCGTCGAGCCGGACGCGGAGCATGAAGAACCGGTCGGAGATCTCGTGCGGCTCGAGCTGGGCGGTGCGGCCGCCGTCGATCCCCGGCGCGCGCTGGGTGTAGAGGCCCCACCAGCGGAAGCGGCCGTGGAGGTCGTCGTCCGGGATCGAGTCGAAGCCCTCGCGGGAGTAGACGCTCTCGATCCGTTCGCGGACGTTCAGGCCGCCGTCCTGCTGCTTCCATGCCTCGTTCCCGTTGAGCGGGGCCCGGCCGTCCACCGCCCACTGCCCGTTGCTGCGCTGGGCGCGGGCGGGCCTCGCCGGCCGGTCCGCGGGCTCGCCCGCGGAGCCGGCGGGCGTCGTGCCCTCGGTCGGGGTGATGCGCTTGCTCGTCATGTGGTCCTCACGGCGGTGCGGGTACGCACGAAGCTCGGGAGTCCGCATGGGACGCGCAGACCCGGCTTCGCGTGCCGGGCTCTTGTCGCGGCGGGCAGCCGCTGAGTCAGGCGCGGATCAACGACAGCGACAACGCGCTGCGCGGCCGGCGCCACGCATTCGTCGGAGCAGTCGGGTCGGGGCCATGACGGGGAATCTAGCGGGCTCGTCTCAGGGATCGTCGAGAAGGGTCCACATCATGGGACGGCGGACGGCGGGGGTGCTCGGGGTGCGGGGCGAGCCGCGCCGGGCGGGCTTGTACCCTGCCGACGTGGCCATCTCCCCGCGCGTCGTCGTCCTCGACTACGGCTCCGGCAACGTCCGTTCGGCCGTTCGGGCGCTCGAGCGCGTCGGCGCCGACGTCGAGCTCACCGCCGATCCCGCTCGCGCCGCGGGGGCGGACGGTCTCGTCGTCCCGGGCGTCGGTGCCTTCGCCGCGGTCATGGCCGGCCTGCGTGACGTCGGGGCGCCCGCGATCATCGACCGGCGCCTGGCCGGTGGCCGCCCCGTCCTCGGCATCTGCGTCGGCATGCAGGTGATGTTCGAGCTCGGCGTCGAGCACGGGGTGCGAACCGAGGGCCTGGGCGAGTGGCCGGGCGTCGTCGAGCGGCTGACCGCCGACGTCGTCCCCCACATGGGCTGGTCGCCGGTCCGACCCCCCGAGGGAACCGTGCTCTTCCGCGGGGTCGAGTCGGAGCGCTTCTACTTCGTCCACTCCTATGCGGTCCAGACGGACCCGGCGGCAGCGCTCGGCCCTGGCAGGACGACGCTCCCGCTCGTGACCTGGAGCGACCACGGTGGGCCCTTCGTCGCGGCCGTCGAGAACGGGGCGCTCGCCGCGACGCAGTTCCACCCCGAGAAGTCCGGCGACGCCGGGGCGCACCTGCTGCGCAACTGGGTCGCCACCCTCGGCTGACCCGAGACATCCGGGCTCGGCGGCGCCGTCGCGCCGGGCCGCCACCGAGAAGAAAGCAGAGACACGTGAGCGCTCGCCTCGAGCTCCTGCCGGCCGTCGACGTCGTCGCCGGGCAGGCCGTCCGACTCGTCCAGGGGGAGGCCGGTTCCGAGACCTCCTACGGCGACCCGATGGCTGCGGCGCAGGCCTGGGCCGCAGCCGGCGCCGAGTGGATCCACCTCGTCGACCTCGACGCCGCCTTCGGTCGCGGCAGCAACGCGGAGCTGCTCGCTGACGTCGTCCGCTCCCTCGACGTCGCCGTCGAGCTCTCCGGCGGGATCCGCGACGACGCGTCCCTCGAGCGGGCGCTCGCGACCGGTGCGCGCCGGGTGAACCTGGGTACCGCTGCGTTGGAGAACCCCGACTGGACGGCCGCGGCGATCGCGCGCCACGGCGACCGCGTCGCCGTGGGCCTCGACGTGCGCGGGACGACGCTCGCGGCTCGCGGCTGGACCCGCGAGGGCGGCGACCTCTGGGAGGTGCTCGCCAGGCTCGACGCCGACGGCTGCTCGCGCTACGTCGTCACCGACGTCACCAAGGACGGCACCCTGCGCGGCCCGAACGTCGACCTGCTTCGGGAGGTCTGCTCCCGGACGAGCGCACCCGTGGTCGCCTCGGGCGGAATCTCCTCTCTGGCGGATCTCGCCGCTCTGCGCGAGCTGGTCCCGCTCGGAGTGGAGGGCGCCATCGTCGGCAAGGCCCTCTACGCCGGTGCCTTCACCCTGCCCGAGGCGCTCGACGTCGCGGGCCGGCCGTGACGCCCGGCCGCGCCTTACCTCCGACCTCGCCCTTCGCGGCCGACGACGGGTCGTGCGAGCCGGCGCTGCGGGCGGCCCTCGAGATCGGCGACGACGTCGGCATCGTCGCGCGCGTGGACGCCGTCGTCCGGGCACTGGCCTCGACCCGAGTCCTCGTGCCGGTCGTCGCGCACGAGGAGCACGACCACCACGCTTCCGCCGGCCCTCATGCGCACCTGCAGCGTCACCTCGGCGTGGGCACCGGCGACCCCGCCATCGCCGGCGCCGCGGCACCCTGGGCTCAGGAGAAGGCCGCCTCGGCGGCGCTCGTGATCGTTGCCGGACCGGATGGGCGGGCCGTGCTGCCGGCCTTCTCCAGCGTGGAGACGCTGCGGCGCTGGGACCCGAAGGCGCGGCTCCTGCCCTCCGAGGGTCCTCGGGCCGCGCTTGCGGCGGCCACCGAAGCAGACGGCCTGCTCGTGCTCGACCCAGCCGGGCCCGTGACCGTGCTCGTCCCGCGGCCCGCGGTGTGGGCGCTCGCACAAGGCCGCCGGTGGATTCCGTCGCCGCAAGACCCTGAGGTGGCGGCGGCCGTGGCCGCGGCTCTCGGGGACGTCGCGGGGCTCGTGTCCGTCCGCTGCGAGCGGGGCAGGAGGGCGGAGCTCGCGGTGGTGCTCGCCGTGGTCGGCGGTCTCGATCAGGCGGCGCTGGACGGCGTCGTCGCGGAGGCGAGCCGGGCGCTGGCCGCCGCGGAGATCGTGGCGGAGCGCGTCGACTCCCTGGAGCTGCGCGTCACCAGTGCCGAGAGCGCCGGCGGATGACCCGGGCCGCGGCCACCACCGCGATCGCGGCCACGGCTTGGCCCGCGAGGATCACCCGCGTGGCGTCGACGGCGGGCCGCCAGACGACGTCGTCGCCCCGGACGACGTAGGCCCCCAGGGCCCGGGCCGAGACCGCGAAGCCGCCCCCGCCGCCGTCGCCCCGGCCCGCCCCGCGGACGCTGTCGGCGGCGTCATCTCCCGCGGGTGCCTGTGCCTTCGACAAGCCTGTCGGGTGGCCGTCGTGGCGCCCGCCCGCGTCGAGGCTGCCGCTGCCGAAACCTGAGCCGCTGCCACCGCGGATGCGCGCCACGGGGATGACCATCGTGTCGCCGTGGATGATCGGGTCGCCGACGACGCGGCGCACGTCGAGGGCGTGCCGTGCGGCTTCGGTGATCAGGTCGACGGGTCCCCGGCGGGGCATGTCAGTGGCGGGCATCGGGTGACCTCCTGGGCGGGGCGGGCTCGGTCGGCATCCGGTCTCAGGTCGGCACGGTCGCGGACCGCTGCCTCGGCGCCTCCTGCAAATGTACAATAGGTGCATTCTCGGACATCTATTCCGTTTCTGTTCTGCCCGACAGGGAGTCCTTGTCATGTCTCTTTCGCCTCGTAGGCTCCTTGTCGCGGCGACCGCCGCGCTGCTGGCCGCTGCCGCCGCCATGCCCGCCCAGGCTGCCTCCGACCGGGGTGCCTCGGCCAGCGGCGGCAAGTCCGAGCACGACCGCATCGTGGAGTTCTGGACCCCGGCACGGGTGGCGCAGGCGGTGCCTCGGGACTTCGAGTACGAGGTTGCCACCGGCGCCTTCCGACCAGTGCAGGCCAAGAAGGGCAGGCCGACGCCGCCTCCGCCGCCGCCGAGCGATCTGGATGGCTCGTGGGAGGGCGCCGGGCTCGTGCAGCGGACGACCGGCAAGGTGCTCTTCGTCTTCGGGCGGTCCTACTACGTGTGCTCGGCGAGCGTCGTCAACGACGACAATTCCGACCGCTCGCTCGTCCTCACAGCCGGGCACTGCGCCTACGACTGGGCGCGCGGTGGGCAGTTCGCGCAGAACTGGATGTTCGTACCCGACTACGACTCGAGCCCTGCAACGCTCACGGCGAACGGCAGCTACTGCTCCCTCACCTCGTACGGCTGCTGGACGGCCGACGCGCTTCTGGTCGACGCAGGCTTCGCCGGCGCCGGTCGCTTCAACACCCAGGCGACCCTGCACGACTATGCGGTCGCCGTGGTCGGCGCGGGTGGCCTCGACGGCCAGCAGCAGCTCGACGCGACTACGGGCAGCCAGGCCGTCGACTTCGGGGGGATGGCCGGCGGCACGGACACCTAC
>JAHECE010000290.1 GCA_024641895.1 Actinomycetales bacterium | reverse complement strand
CCCTTCTCGACACGGCAGGCCCGCGTTCGAGCGCGCCCGGAGGCGCCCAACAGAACCGAGACATGGAGCAAGGACGATGACCAGCCACGACTTTCGCGACCCGACCCTGTCGCCCGAGGTGCGCGCCGACCTGCTGGCGCGGGAGATGACGACGACGGAGAAGGCCTGGCAGCTCACGGCCGTCCCGCCCTGGTGGCTCTCGGAGCCCGACGGTTCGGACCCCGACGGTCTGGCCGACCTGCTCGCCAAGGCCCCCGGCCACATCTCGAACTTCGGCCTGGATGACCCGGCGGCGATGGCGGCCGCCGTGGGACGTGTCCAGCGCGTGGCTGTCGAACGCACCCGCCTGGGAGTGCCGCTGCTCTTTCACGCCGAGGCCCTCAACGGCTACATGTGCGGCGGGCATGCGGTGTTCCCGACGGCGATCGGCCTGGCGGCGACGTGGAGCCCCGACCTGGTGCAGGAGATGGCGGACGTCATCCGGGTGCAGATGCGGCGCACCGGGGTGCGTCAGGCGTTGTCGCCGGTGATGGATGTGGCGTTGGACCCGCGGTGGGGTCGGGTGCACGAGACGTACGGGGAGGATCCGTACCTGGCCGCGGCGCTGGCGGTGGGCTACGTGCGCGGTTTGCAGGGGCACGAGCTCACCGAGGGCGTCATCGCTACCGCCAAGCACTTCCTCGGCTACGGGCTGCCCCAGGGCGGGATAAACCTGTCCGCCGTCGAGCTCGGACGGCGCACGCTGCGCGACCTGTTCGCGTTCCCGTTCGAGGCTGCGATCCAGGTGGCTGGACTGGGATCGGTGATGAACTCCTACTCCGACATCGACGGAGTACCGGTGGGAGCCTCCCGGGAGATCCTGACCGAACTGCTGCGCGGCACCCTCGGCTTCGACGGGTTCGTAACGTCCGACTACACCACACTGGACCAGATCGTCGACCGGCAGCACGCCGCCGGCGACCCGGCGGAGGCGGGTCGACTCGCTCTGGTCGCCGGCCTGGACATTGAGTGCCCCGTGCCGTTCGGCTACGGCGACCGTCTCGCCGCCGAGGTCGAGCGGGGCGCCGTTGATCCCGAGCACTTGGAGACCGCGGTGCGCCGCATCCTTCGGGCGAAGTTCGCGCTGGGTCTGTTCGAAAACCCGTACCCGGCAGAGCGGATCGAGGTCTCGCAGGTCGCGCTTGAGGGGCGGGAGCTGTCCGCGGAACTGGCCCGCCGATCCGTGGTCCTGGCGCGCAACGAGGGCATCCTGCCGCTAGCTCCGGGTGGCAAGGTCGCGGTGATCGGTCCGCACGCAGACGCCGTCGGGCTGCAGTGCCCCACGTACACCTTCCCCGCCTTCCGGGAGATGACCTTGTTCATGTCGTCGGGCGGACTGGGCAACATGGTGGGTGCTGACACCGGCCTTGCCGCTTGGAACAGCTCGGCCTTCTCCCCGATGTCCAACGAGGACTACGTGCGAACCCGCCTCGACGCGACGTCGCTGGCGGAGGAGGTCGGTCGTCGCGCCGGGGACGTGGTGTCCGTGGCGGGCTCCACGTTAACTGCAGATCTGGGCCCGGAGGAGTTCGAGCGGGCGGTCGCGGCCGCAGAGCAGGCTGACGTTGTGGTGCTCGCGCTCGGTGGGGCGAGCCTGTGGTTCCTCGGGGAGCGGACTGAGGGTGAGGCCTCGGACACCGCGGACATCGCGTTGCCCGCGGCGCAGGTGCGTCTCGCCGAGGCGGTAGCCGCGACAGGGACGCCGGTGGTGGTGGTGCTGGTGCAGGGCCGGGCGTACACGCTGCCGACGGTGGTGCGTGAGGCCGGCGCCGTGTTGGTGTCCACCTACGCCGGGCCGTACGGTCCGCGGGGCGTGGCCGAGGTGCTCTTCGGAGAGGTCAACCCCTCGGGCAAGTTGCCGTACTCGGTGCCGCGTCACGGCGGTCAGGTGCCCGTCTACCATCATCAGAAGGCTGGCAGCGGGTACCGGATGGGTCTCCCGCCCGGGGTGCAGGATCACTACCTGGACATGGCGGCCACCCCGTGGTGGCCGTTCGGGCACGGCTTGTCCTACACCAAGTTCGACCTGTCGGACCTGACGGTGGACGAGCAGATCAGCACCGATGGGGCTGCGGTGGTCAGCGCGACGGTGGCCAACACGGGGCAGCGCGCCGGTGCGGGTGTGGTCCAGCTCTACCTGCGGGTGAACACCACCGGGGTGACCCGCCCGGCCCAGCAGCTCGCCGGGTTCACCCGGGTGACGTTGGGGCCCGGGGGGCGGCGGCGCGTCAGCTTCACCGTCGATGCCACCCAGCTCGCGTACACCGATCTCGCGCGGGACCTTGCCGTCGAGCCGGCAAGGGTGGACCTGTTCCTCGGGTTCGACTCCGACGACCGCCGCCTCACCGGCTCGTTCGAGGTCACCGGGCCCACCCGCACCCTCGCCCCCACCGACCGCACGTACCTCACCCTGGTTCAGACCGGGGAAGAGGCCGCGCTATGACCAGGCGACGCGTGATCGTCGACACCGGCGCGAAGAGCGAGGGCGCGAAGAACGAGGCATACGACCAGTTCGCGATCGTACATGCGCAGCGGTCCCCGTCTCTCCTGGTGCGCCAGCTCAAGGAGTTCAACGCCGAGCACGTCGACGAGGAGATCGACTACCGGTCGCTCGGCGACTCCCCGTCGGTGGGCGCCGCCCTCAACGTGCGGAGCGCCATCTGGCGCGGCCACCCGGTCCGACGCTTCGACGATCACGCACGCATGACGAGTGTCGCGGTTCCCGCGCGAAGCGTGCCCATCGCCGACTCCTTCGACGTGCGTTGGCCGCTCGAAGACATGTTCGCCAAGACCACCGGCCTCTACGCCCGAGGGGGCACGTCATGACGCAACTCGAGCGCACCGGCGCAACGACCCCGATCGTGCCGGGCACCTACCCCGATCCGACGATCTGCCGTGTGGGCGACGATTACTACCTCGCACACTCCAGCTTCGAGTACTTCC
>JAHECE010000289.1 GCA_024641895.1 Actinomycetales bacterium | reverse complement strand
CCGACTGGGCCGAGGTGACCACTGCAGCCGAGCTCGTCGACTTCGGGGAGCGCGTCGGCTGGCCCCTGGTGGTCAAGCGGGCCAAAGGCGGCTACGACGGCAAGGGCGTCCGCGTGGTGCGCGAGCCCGCCGAGGCTGCCGACTGGCTGGACCACCACGACGGCGTCGGCGTGCTTGCCGAAGCCCTGGTGCCGTTCACGCGCGAGCTGGCCGTCCTCGTCGCGCGCCGTCCCAGTGGCGAGACGCGGACCTGGCCGGTCGTCGAGACCGTGCAGCGAGGCGGGATCTGCGCCGAGGTCGTCGCCCCGGCGCCCGGCCTCGACCCCGCTCTCGCCGAGGAAGCCGTGCGGGTCGCGACCACCATCGCCTCGGGCTTGGGCGTGACGGGGGTGCTCGCCGTCGAGATGTTCCAGGAGCCGGCGCACGACGGCGCCGCTGCGCGAGTCGTGGTGAACGAGCTTGCGATGCGTCCGCACAACAGCGGGCACTGGACGATCGACGGGGCAGTGACGAGCCAGTTCGAGCAGCACCTGCGCGCGGTGCTCGACCTGCCGCTCGGCGACACCTCGCCGGTGGCCGCGTGGAGCGTGATGGTCAACCTGCTCGGCAGCGAGCTCCCGAACCCGGTCGAGGCTCTTCCCGAGGTCTACGGGCAGTGCCCGCGCGCGCGGGTCCACCTGTACGGGAAGTCGGTGCGGCCCGGCCGCAAGCTCGGGCACGTGACGGTCTACGGTCCTGACCTGGCGGCCGCGCGTGACGAGGCGGTGCGCGCCGTCGCCCTGTTGGGCGGGCGGCAACCGGCGCCGGACGGCGACCGGTGAGACGATGACGGGCGGAGGCACGACCATGGCAGCACTCGTCGGCGTGGTGATGGGGTCCGACTCGGACTGGTCGGTGATGCGCGCCGCAGCTGACGCTCTCGCCGAGTTCGACATCGTCTGTGAGGTCGATGTGGTCTCCGCCCATCGCATGCCCACCGAGATGATCGAGTACGGCCGCACGGCGGCCGAGCGCGGGCTGCGGGTGATCGTCGCCGGTGCCGGGGGTGCCGCCCACCTGCCGGGGATGCTGGCAGCGGTCACACCGCTGCCCGTCATCGGCGTGCCCGTGCCGCTGGCGTACCTCGACGGCATGGATTCGTTGCTCTCGATCGTGCAGATGCCCGCGGGAGTCCCCGTGGCGACCGTGTCGATCGGCGGCGCCCGCAATGCGGGTCTGCTGGCGGCGCGGATCCTCGCCTCGGGCGAGGGGCCCGACGCCGCGCGGCTGCGGGATCGGATGGTCGCGTTCCAGGACTCGCTGCGCGCCGTCGCTCAGGACAAGGGCGCCCGGCTGCGAGCCTCGCGATCCCAGCCGACGGGCTTCTCCGCCTGAGGCTTCGCCGGCGGCGCAGCGTCACGGCGCAGAGTCAGCCGGCCTCGATGCGCGGGCCCTCGATCGCCGGGCAGGCGTCCTCGATGACCGTCAGCCCGGCCGCCCTGGCGCGCCCCGCGGCGGCGTCGTCGACGACGTCGAGCTGGAGCCACACGGCCTTGGCGCCGACGGCGATCGCCTCGTCCACGACGGAGCCCGCGAGCCGGGAGTTCACGAAGACGTCGACGACGTCGATGGGGCCCGGGACCTCGGCGAGGGTCGCGTAGCCCTTGGCCCCGTGCACGGTCTCGGCGTGCGGGTGCACCGGCACGATGTCCATCCCGAGCACGCGTTGCAGGTAGGCCGAGACGTTGTACGCGGCGCGGTCCCGGTTGGAGGAGAGTCCCACGACGGCCCAGCGGCCCGGGGTGGTCAGCAGCTCGCGGATCGCGGCGGGATCGTTGCTCGTCGGCATGCGATCAGCCAACCACATCCGGGTCAGGACTCCGGGACGAAGGCATGCCTCCTGTCTTCACTGGGCCGGCGTGGCAGCGTCGGTCGGGTCGATGCTGCCGTCCGCCACCCTCGCGAAGAACGACGCGACGTCGTCCTCCAGCAGCACGGTCGAGCCGATGCCCCGCACGCGGTGGTCCGGGTCCGCGATCGGTGGCGTTCCGCGCAGGCCGCCGGGACCCGTCGCAGCGCGGAACGTCATCGCCAGGCGCGCGAGGTCGATGATGCCGGTGCGGTCGTCCACGGTCAGCGCCCCGGTCCCGGCGCGGATGAGGCTCACCTGGCGGAACGGGTTGACGACGGTGCCCGGGCCCGCGGCTTCGCGCGTGACGGCGCTGATGAGCTGTTGCTGGCGCTGGGTTCGGCCGAGGTCTCCGAGGGGGTCCGAGTAGCGCATCCGCGCGAAGGCGAGCGCCGTCGTGCCGTCGGCCTCGTGGCACCCGGCTTCCCAGGCGAGCCCGCTGTACTCGTCGTTGACGTCGCGGTCCATGCACAGCTCGACGCCGCCGACTGCGTCGACGAGATCCTTGACCCCGCCCATCCCGACCTCGACGTAGTGGTCGACCTTCATGCCGGTGAGCCCCTCGACGGTCTCCACGAGCAGTGGTGCGCCGCCGGAGGAGAAGGCGGCGTTGAGCTTGTTCTGGCCGACACCAGGGATGTCTACGAGGGTGTCCCTGGGGAGGGAGATGAGCGACGGCGTGCCGCTGCTCGGTGCCGTGAGCAGCATGATCGTGTCGGTCCGCTGGCCGAGCGTGCCGTCTTCCGCGACCCCACCGTCGGCCCGCGAGTCCGAGCCGGCGAGGAGGAAGACCCGACCCGGCGTGCCGCGGGCGTCAGACAGCGCGTCGACGTGCTCGATAGTGCCGTTGGCCCAGATCAACAGGCCGATCGGCCAGGCGAGCAGGAGGACGAGGACGACCGCCACGACCGCGAGCGCTCCGCGTCGTCGAGCCCGGCCGCGAGGTGGCCCGGGTTGCGCGCCGCTCTGTCGCGGCGTCGACGGGGGCGCGTTCGACGGGGGCGCGTTCGACGGGGGCGCGTTCGGCGGGACCGCGTTCGGCGGGACCGCGGGCGGAGTGGGCCGCGGGGTCGTCGGTGGCGGGGCGGTGCGGGCGACGGGC
>JAHECE010000072.1 GCA_024641895.1 Actinomycetales bacterium | reverse complement strand
AGCGCAGCGGACTCGCCCGCGACCTCGACCTCGACACGGCCGGCGGCGTTGCGCACGCTGCCCGAGAGTCCCAGCTCGCCGGCCAGCCGCCACACGAAGGGGCGGAAGCCGACCCCCTGGACGACGCCGTCGACGGTCACGCGCACGGCCTCGCGCGGGCCGGCGGCGGCTGCCCCGGCCACCGGCAGGACCGATGACGCCATGCGTCCAGATCCTTCCAGACCCCGAGACACCGACCGGAGGTCGTACGGCCCGGTACCCAGGTCCGCGACGACCGGACGGGCCGGGAACGCGGACCGGCCGCCCCGGGCCCGGACTCTTGGCCCTGTCTCGCAGCCTTGAGTTGGGCCACACTGCTGGCATGCAGGCCACCTCCTCCATTGCGCCTGCCCGCCGTGCGGGCCGCCGTGGCCGCCTGCGCACCGCCCTCACCCGACGGGACTGGCGGAGCCTCAGCGGGATGGCCGGCGCCGTGCTCCTCCTGCATCTCGTCGGCTGGGGACTCCTCGTCGGCGTCGTCGCGCCTCAGCAGCTCGCCCTCGGCACGACCGGCGTCTTCGGCATCGGCCTCGGCGTGACGGCCTACGTGCTCGGCATGCGGCACGCCTTCGACGCCGACCACATCGCGGCGATCGACAACACGACCCGAGCACTGATGACGTCCCCCGAGGAGACCGGGCGACGACCCCTGTCCGTGGGCTTCTGGTTCTCGCTGGGCCACTCCAGCGTCGTCTTCGTCCTGTGCGCACTCATCGCGGCCGGCGCGCGAGCGCTGGCCGCGCAGGTCGGCTCCGACTCCTCGGTGTTCACGACCGTGCTCGGCACGCTCGGCACTGCCGTCTCCGGCCTCTTCCTCTACCTGATCGGGCTCCTCAACCTCGCGATCCTGGTCGGCGTCGTCCGCGCCTTCGGGAAGATGCGCCGCGGCAACTTCGACGAGGAAGCGCTGGAGGCGCAGCTGGCCAACCGGGGGCTGCTCAACCGGGTGCTGGGCCGCGTCACCCGCGCCGTCCGCGAGCCCCGGCACATGTACCCGGTCGGCCTGCTCTTCGGCCTCGGCTTCGACACCGCGACCGAGGTCAGCCTGCTGATCCTCGCCGGCGGCGCCGCCGCCTTCGCGCTGCCCTGGTACGCGATCCTCACGCTGCCGGTGCTGTTCGCGGCCGGCATGAGCCTGCTCGACGCCCTCGACGGCGTCTTTATGAACCTGGCTTACGGGTGGGCATTCTCCCGGCCGGTCCGGAAGGTCTACTACAACATCACCGTCACGGCGCTGTCCGTCGCGGTCGCCCTGCTGATCGGGACCATCGAGCTCGTCTCCATCCTCACCGAGCGGATGAGCATCACCACCGGCCCCCTGGCGACCATCGGCGACGTCGCGCTCGACGCCGTCGGCTACGTGGTCGTCGGCCTCTTCGTCGTCACCTGGGCGCTGTCGATCGTCGTGTGGCGGGTCGGGCGGATCGAGGAGCGGTGGATGGCCGGCCTCGAGCACCCCCGGGCAGCGGTGCCACCCGTGGAAGCCGCTGGCAAGATCGGCCCATGACCACCCCTGCCCTGCACATCACCGGCGACGGCGCTGCCGACGAGCTGCTCTCGCACGACCCCCTCGCACTGCTCATCGGCATGCTGCTCGACCAGCAGGTGACCATGGAGGTCGCCTTCTCAGGACCTGCCAAGCTCAGGGACCGGCTCGGCGTCCTCGATGCCGCGGCCATCGCCGCCTTGGACCCGGAGGCCTTCGCCGACGTCTGCCGAACACCGCCGGCCGTCCACCGGTACCCGGCGGCGATGGCCGCGCGCATCCAGACGCTCTGCGCCCAGGTCGTCGCGACGTGGGACGGCGACGCTGCAGCGATCTGGACCCGGGGCGAGCCGGACGGCGCCGAGGTGCTCAAGCGCCTCAAGGCACTGCCCGGCTTCGGGGCGCAGAAGGCCGCCATCTTCCTCGCCCTGCTGGGCAAGCAGCTCAACATCCCCTCTCCGGGCTGGCGCGCGGCCGCCGGCCCGTACGGCGAGGAGGGGACGTTCTGCTCCGTCGCCGACATCGTCGACGCCGAGTCCCTCGCCAAGGTGCGCGAGCACAAGAAGGCCGCAAAGACCGCGCGAGCGGCCAAGAAGTAGCGCCGCCGGTGCCGCCGAAACCGGGCTGCCGGCCCAGGGGAAACCCACTCGCCCGTACACCCGGCGCGCCTACCTTCGCTGTGATTTCGGGCCTGTAATACTCACTGTGTTGTTCGCCGTACCAGACCCCGAAAGGCACCTGACGTGATCAAGCAGGCACGCGCCCCGAAGAACGCCGGTCGCCGGCTGACGTTCGTCCTCCCCGCTGACCACCCCGCCGGGACGGTCAGCGTCGTCGGAACGTTCAACGACTGGACGCCAGGTGCGCACGTGCTGCGCCGCCGGGCGAACGGCACCGCGAGCGCCACCGTCACGCTCCCCGAGGGCACCACTGCACACTTCCGCTACCTCGGTGAGAACGGGCAGTGGTTCGACGAGCCCGACGCCGACGTCATCACCGAGAAGGGCAGCCTCGTCCAGCTCTGAGCACGACGTCCGCCCCCGGCAGGTTCCGGAGGCGGGGCACGTCCAGACCGGCACGCGCACCGAAGAGGGCCGGCACCCGTCCATGTGGGCGGGTGCCGGCCCTCTTCGGTGCGTCCGGCCTCGCCGGTCGAGGTGGGCCGGCTCGCCTATGCGAAGGCGGCGACGATGTCCATCGCGGCCGGCCCGAGCAGGACGATGAAGAGCACGGGCAGGATGCAGAACATCAGGGGCATGACGACCTTGACGGGGATCTGCATGGCCTTCTCCTCGGCCCGCATCCGGCGCTTGAGCCGCATCTCCCCGGCCTGGGTCCGCAGCACGTCGGCGATCGCGATGCCGTAGGCGTCGGCCTGGATGACGGCGCGGATGAAGCGCCGCAGGTCGGCCACGTCCGTCCGCTTGGCGAGCGACTCGTAGGCCTGCCGGCGGGACTGACCCACCTGGATGTCCTGGAGCGTCCTGACGAGCTCCTCCGCCAGGGGCCCCTTGCCGTTGCGCGCCGCGCGGCCCATCGCGGAGTCGAAGCCGAGGCCCGCCTCGACGGCGATCGTCATCTGGTCGAGGGTGTCCGCGAGCTCGAGGCCGATCTGCTGGTTGCGCTCCTGCCCGCGGCTCTTGAGGAGGAGCTCGGGCAGGAAGAAGGCGAGCGCCGTCACGCCGAGGCCGATCAGCACGCCGACGGGGTTCTTCGTGGTGCTCACGAAGAGAACGCTCAGGGCTGCGGCCGTCGCGGCGAGCAGGTACTTGCCGGCGAGCAGTCTGTCGACCGGCCACTCGGCGGGCCGGCCCGCGTAGGCGTAGAGCTGTTCGAGCCGCTGCACCCAGGACAGGGGCGAGATCCGCCGAGCGAGGACCGGGCCCTCGTCCCGGATGGCGCGGGTCGGCTCCTCGGGGGTGTCGGCGCTGACAGACACGGTGCTGCGCTTCAGGTTGTCGCGGGCGCGCCGTCTCACGCGACGAGCGGTCGAGTACGGGGCCGCGGCGACGAGCAGCGGAAGGGACAGGCACAGCGACCCGATGGCGATCAGGACGAGCGGGTTCATGACGATCGATCCCCCTTTCGGGCGCGGTGAAGCGCTGTCAGAACTTGATCTGGACGACCTTGCGCAGCCACAGCGAACCCACCGTCAGCAGGACGAGGCACAGTCCGATGAGGGAGTAGCCCACGAGCCCGTCCATGAAGCGGCCCATGTAGCCGGGGTTGGTCATAGAGAGGAAGAGCACGATGCCCACGGGCAGGGCCATCAGGACGATCGCGGAGAGCTTGCCCTCGGCGCTCAGGGACTTCACCTGCCGCCGGATCTGGTCACGCTCCCGGATGGTGCTCGACACCCCGTCGAGCACGTCCGCGAGGTTGCCGCCGACCTCGCGGTTGATGGAGATCGCCTGGGTGACCCACACGAAGTCCTGGCTGTCCATCCGCAGGGCCGTCTCCTCGAGCGCACTCGTGAGGTCGCGGCCCACCCGGCTTGCGTTGATGGCACGGAAGAACTCGTCCGACGTCGGCGCCTCAGCCTCCTTCGCGACCGAGTGCAGAGCCTGCTGGAGGCTGTGCCCCGCCCGCAGGTTGCTCGCCATGAGCTGGAGCGAGTCGTCGAGCTGGTTGCCGAAGGCTTTTTGCCGCCGCTTGGTCTTGAAGTCGAGGAACAGCTTCGCGCCGATCGGCACGAGCGCGGTGAGCAGGATGGCGAGCAGGGGACCAGCGATCACGAAGGCGAGAGCACCGACGACGAGGGCAGCCACCACGACGAGCAGGGCGAGCTCCTGCGGCGCAGCCTTGACGCCCGCGCGTTCCAGGTAGGCCTCGAGCCCGCCGGCGCGCTCGCTCTGGAGCGCTCGGTCCATGATCGCCGTCGCCACCTTGGCGGCGCCCGCGAGAGGGCTCGCGGGCGGCTCTGCGTCGGGCCGGCGGCGTGAGCGGGCGAGACGCACCCGCCCCGGGCCGAACATGGCTAGCACGATGAGCGCGATCGCGACCACACACACCGCGACGCCGAGGACGGCGGTCCAGGTGGAGCCGACGATCGCGTCGATGATCGCGCTCATCGGTAGGGTCGCCATCCCTCGGGGTCGCCGAAGACGCGCGGCGAGATGTTGATGCCCATCTCGGCGAACCGCTCGGCGAACCGCGGGCGGACACCCGTGGGAAGGGGCTTGCCCAAGAACCGGCCGTTCGAGTCGACCCCGGCGGAGAAGTCGAAGAGGAAGACGTCCTGCATGGTCACCGTCTGGCCTTCCATGCCGTGCACCTCCGAGACGGCGGTCACGCGACGGGTGCCGTCCCTGAGCCGGGAGAGCTGGACGATCACGTCGACGGCGGAGGCGATCTGCTCACGGATGGCCCGCAGGGGCAGCTCCATGCCTGCCATCAGCACGAGGGTCTCCAGGCGGGCGATCGCATCCCGTGGCGAGTTGGCGTGGACGGTCGAGAGCGAGCCGTCGTGACCGGTGTTCATCGCTTGGAGCATGTCGAGGCTCTCGCCGCCGCGGACCTCGCCGACGACGATGCGGTCGGGGCGCATGCGCAGGGAGTTGCGGACCAGGTCGCGGATCGCGACCTCACCCTTGCCCTCGATGTTCGGCGGGCGGCTCTCCAGCCGCACGATGTGCTCCTGCTGGAGCTGGAGCTCGACCGCGTCCTCGATCGTCACGATCCGCTCGCCCTCGGGGATGAACGAGGAGAGCACGTTGAGGAGCGTCGTCTTTCCGGTGCCCGTACCGCCCGAGACGATGATGTTGAGGCGCGCCTCGACGCAGGCCCGTAGCAGCTCGGCCATCTCCGGTGTCAGCGAGCCGAACTCGATGAGGTCGCCGACCTTGAACGGGTCCTTGGCGAACTTGCGGATGGTGAGCGAGGAACCGTTGAACGCGAGGGGCGGGATCACCGCGTTGACGCGGGAACCATCCATCAGGCGGGCATCGACCAACGGTGAGGACTCGTCGATGCGGCGGCCGACCTTGGTGACGATCCGATCGATGACACGCCGGAGGTGGTCCTCGGAGTCGAACCGCGACTCGGCACGGCGGAGCTTGCCGCCCTGCTCGATGTAGATGTGGTCCGGCCCGTTGACCATGACCTCGGTGACGGTCGGGTCATCGAGGAAGCGCTGGAGCGGGCCGAGGCCGAGGACGTCGTCCTGCACGTTGCGGATGAGACGCTGCCGCTCCTCGCCCGTGAGCGGGATCTTGGCTTCCTCGACGACGTGGTTGAGCTCGGCGCGCACGAGGGCGTGCAGCTTCTCCTCGCTCATCCCAGGGTCGTTCAACCGAGCGCCCAGTCGGTCGTAGAGCTCCGCTGCGGCCTTGTCCTTGAGCTTGGAGAGCGCGTCGTTCGGGGCACCCGACGGCGCCTGCACGGCCCGACGCCCTGGCTGCGGCGGAGGCACGGCACCGGCAGCTGCCGCCTTGGGAGCAGGCGCGGCTCCCGCCCCGGCCGCGGCGGGCATGGTCTCGATCGGCGCAAGCCCCTCGACGGGCGGCACTGCCGCCGGAGCCGCCGGAGCCGCTGTGGCACCCGGCACCTCCTCGCCGTGGCGCGCCGCTTCGAGTCGCTTCGCAAGGTTCATCGTGCACCTGACCGTTCTCTGCGGTGGCGCGCCCGGTCACGACGGGTCGCGCCTTCGGCGGGCGGGGAGCTGAGGTTCGGCGCGAGACGTTCGACGAGCTGGCGCAGCCCCCTCGTCATCGGGTCCTTGCCCTGAGACTGCAGGAGCGGGATGCCCTGGTTCACCGACTGCACGACAAGGGGCGAGCGCGGCAGCGCGAGGTCGATGCTCGTACCGATGGTCGCCTCGACGTCGGCGACCGTGAGACCGCCCGACGGGTCGGTGAAGTTCAGGATGATGTGCCGCGAATCCGTGAACATCCCCAGCTCGGTCAGCGTGTCGAGCTCCTTGCGCAGCCCGCGGACGCCCGGTACGTCCATGCTCGTCACGAGCAGCAGATCGGTTGTCAGGTCGAGCGCTGCAAGGGTGTGCTCCGACATCCCCGGCGCGGTGTCCAGGACGACGAAGCGAAACTCCGTCGCGAGCATCTGGAGGAGGCGCGTCACGTCCTCGCCGGTGACGGCGTCGGCCGCCGCCGGCGTCTCGGGCCCGGACACCACGTAGAGGCCGGTCTCGTGCAGCGAGAGGAAGGTCTTGAGGGCCATCGTGTCGCGGCTGGCGGGTCCGTGCACCATGTCCGGGAGGGTGTACTCCGGGTTGAGGTTCAGGGCGCTCGCGACGTCGCCGAACTGGACGTCCAGGTCGACGAGCACGGTGGACCTCGGGGCGGCCTGGGCCAACCCGACAGCGACGTTGGTCGACACGGTGGTCTTGCCGACGCCACCTTTCGGCGACGCAACGCTGACGACGCGTCCGGTAGGCAGGAGAACGTGCTCGGCGCCGCTCGCCGCGGCTGCGGCGCCCGGCACCCGGGCCTGGGCCGTCATCAGGGCACGGTCCAGGACGACCCGGATCTCGGAGGGGTCCGACGTCGGCGGGAGGATGTCCCGGATGCCGGCTCGCATGGCCGGGAGCACGATGTCGGCACCGAGGTCGCTGACGAGGATCACCGTGATGCCGGGGCACTGCCGGTCGAAGCCGGCGGCGAGGGCGAGTGCCTGGTCATGGGCCTGGCCGGGGTCCAGGAGCACGACCTCAGGAGCCGGGGCGCCGCCGAGCAGCTGGAAGAACGCGGCTGGGTCGGACGGCATGGGCCCGTGCGGGAGGGCGAGGAACCCCCCTCCGGTGGCGTAGCGCACCCGTTCCGTCAGATCGGCGGATGCGGTGACCAGGACGACGCGGCTCACTGGAACACACTTTCCTCAGGCTCGGTCTGCGTTCCGGTGACCACCCGCGTGCCGTTGGTGTCGACGTCGTCCGGCTCGATGGTGAGCCAGACAGAGCCGTGCTCGAGGCCGAACACGATCTGCTCGGCATCTGCCGAAGTCACCGCGAGCGTCAGCATGACGTCGCCCTCGGGCACGGGTCCACCAGCGGCCGCTCCGTCGTCCGAGGCGACCGGGACGACGCCTCCCTGGACGCGGACCACGGGGACCTTGTGCAGGATGGCGTGGGTGCGGTTCGGCTCGGTCAGCGACACGTAGACGCCGACCTTCTCGCCCGCTTCGACGCGACCGCCGGCGATGCGTTCCGGTGAGATCAGGAGCGAGAGCCGCTGGTGGCCGGCGGGCAGGGCGACCTCGCCCGCCGGAAGGAGCGACGCCGGGTCGGCGAAGCGCGCGGCGAGCACCTGCTCGCCCGGCTCCAGGGCGACGGTGCTGACCATCCCGGCCAGGGACTCCAGGTCGTCGACAGCACCCGGGGCCACCGCGACCGCCGGGAGCTCCTCGACGGCGACCATCGCGGCCAGGTCAACCGCCGGCGTCCCTTCCGCGATGGGCTCGACGACCACGAGCACGGTCGTGGCCTTCATGCCGGCCAGCGCGCGCTGGTCCGCGCCGGAGACATAGCCGGTGAGCAGAACGCCGCCGACGACGGCAAGCACGATTGCCACGACAACGGCAACGACACGACCTCGCACAGCGGGCCTCCTTCTAAGAGCTCAAGCGGATGACAAGCGCGCCAAAATCAGTGGAATTCGGGTCGAGAACGATTCCACCCGAGGCGTCCACGAATTGCATGAAGTAGCCCGAGATGCATCGTTCGTTCCCAGCACAAGGGGCCGGGTTGGTCTTGTACTGCCCCCCGAAGTTGTAGCCGGTGAACTTGAAGGCGGCGTAGCCGCTGATGTGATACCACGCGTTCGTCCCAGTGCCCCCGTAGTTGTCGAACAACGGGATCAGGACCGACGCACCCGAGGCGACGAGCTTCTGGAAGTCGGCCGGCGAGCAGCCGATCGGCGGGGTGTTTCCGGTGCTGCTCGACGCATTGTTGTTATCGTCGGTGACCGCCGAGCATTTCCCCACGATCGTGTCGATGAAGCCGAACCCTCCCGGCACGTAGTTGCCGGAGTTGGGCTTGTTGCAGCCGCCCGCATTGGAGGTCTTGGAGAGGAAGACGGTCAGCTGCGTCGGCGGCGGGTTCGGGCCGAGGGGATTGGTGCCGGTCTGGGCGTACCACTCGCACTCGGAGAAGGTCAGGGGCGCTGTTGCGCCGCCGGCAGGCGCGCCCCACTCAACGGTGGCCCTGCGCGTCACGGCGGTCTGGTCGATCCCGAGCACGGGAGCGAACCAATGACTTGTCACGCCGGCAGCCTGCACGGTCACGTGGCCGGTGGCACGGCTCAGCGACGACGTGAGCACGGTCGCCGTGACGTCGCCATCATTCTTGTTGGCGACCGCAAAGGTCTGCGCGGTCGCCGACGGGATGCCGCAGCTGCCGAAGGCACAGTCCTGGCCGATGGCGAGAGCGGCAGAGTCGGCTCCGTTCTGGAGCTGTTGCGCGTCCGCGGCCGTGGCCGCGACGTCGATCCCGATCGCGGTGAAGCCGATCAGTGCCACGATGAGGAGCGCGACCATGACACTGACGGCGCCGCGTTCGCGCTCTACCCGCTGCATCGCATGCTCCCCTGGCCTCGGAGCGAGATGTTGTTGCCGAACATCCCCGTGATGAAAGTGAACGGCTGAGTCACCGTGACCTGTGCCGCCTGGCCCACGGTGCAGTTGGCGGGGCTGATCGCCACCTGCGCGTCCGTGAGGTTCAGAGCCGGGAAGAAGCTCCTCGTCGTTGAGCGCGCGGCGGACACGCTGTTCTGCAGCGCCATCGCACGGGCCCCTTCGCGGGCCGCGGCCGACAGCATGGTCTGGACCTGGTATGCGCGCCCGAACTCGGCGATCCCCAGGACGAGGATCAGCAGGACGGGCACCACCAGCGCGAACTCGACGACGGCGGAGCCACGCTCTCGGCGCGGCCTACGGCTCGCCAGCATCGTCCCCTCCTGACACAGTGCGATACCTGATAGTTCGGCCCGGTGCGGCGGATCCTGAGGAATCCGCCGCACCGGATCGGAAGCGGCTGAGCGTGGCGAATCAGGAAAGCGCGTCGACGATCGCCTGGAACATCCCCTGGAGCCGGCCGCCGAGGGCGATGACGACGGAGATGATGACGACAGCGATGAGGCCGACCAGGAGGCCGTACTCGACCGCGGTTGCCCCGCGGTCACGACGGTCCTCGAGGCGGCCCTGCACGACGGCGAGCATCGAGATCATGTAGGCAGCAACAGCGTTCACGGTATGTCTCCCCCTTTTAGGGTGGTTGTCCGGACCGGCCGGAGCGGGTTCTCCGGCTCTGACTGAACCGGCACAAGATGAAGTTACTGCACATTGGCATCAATGCGCACTAAACAACTACCAAATACCTTCGCAAAGTTATCATGCGGATTCTTGCGGGTCCGCAACTTCCCTCGCCAATCACAACCGATCCGGGGGTCCCCGCCCCTGGTCGAGAACTACCCCCATGATCCACAGGATTGGGCCTTCGGGCGTCCGCTCAAATAGACGCTTGCGGCGCCGCGGCCCCCTTCGATTCGTCGCGAAATCACGCACGAATCGCGAGTCACGCCCCGGCGCGAACCGGAGGGACCCGGCCATCAGCATGAGATTGCGCGCCCGCGAGGTCGCGGCGCTCGAAAGAGAACCTCGGGCGGTCGGCCCACACGCTTCGGGGGCCGGCGGGGGGGGACTACCGCAAGACTGGGCCCGCTAGGTCGTGGCGAGGACCGCGGGCCCGAGCGCGGCCCCGACAGCCGCACCGAGGAGCATCCACGGCCCGAACGCGACCTGCGTCTTGGAGTTCGCCCTCCGCAATGCGAGCAGCACCAGGGAGAAGACGGCCCCCAGGATGAAGGCGGCAACGGTCCCGAGAAGCACGTGGGACCAGCCGAACCAGCCCAGGAAGCCGCCCAGCACACCGGCCAGCTTGACGTCCCCGAAGCCGAGCCCTGACGGCGACGCGAGCCAGAGCAGGAAATAGGCACAGAGGAGAGCCGCACCGGCTGTGGCAGCTCGGCCGAAGTCGGCCCATCCGTCGTCGACCGCCGCCGCCAGCGCAAGGCCGGCGAAGAGGATCGGGTACATCGGCTTGACGATCACGTCCGGCAACCGGTGATCCGCCAGGTCGATGACCAGCAAGAGCGCCGCAGCGAGAGCCAGCGGCAGGAAGGCCGCCGCCTCCGCCCACGTGCCGGCGAGCACCGCGGCTCCCGCGCCCGCAAGGCCGGCCAACGGCACGTGCAATCCGGAGGTGAGCCAGCGCGACTGGACACCCGTGACCTGCTTCATCCAGGCCGTGAGCGCGAGGGCGGCAACAGCCGTGGCGCCCGCCAGCAGGACGACGGTGACCGACACCGCTAGCGCTCCGTCACAGCGGAGAGTCCGGCACAGCCGAGAGTCGGTCACGGCGCAGAGGGCCGGACCCTCGGCATGACCCGCACATCGCGACCATCGACGCCTCCCCCACAGCGGCTCCTGGCCACTGTAGTGACGCGGAGCCCGCGGAAGAGCCCCGGCACACCGGAAGGACTGCGTCACAGTGGCCCAAGCAAGGCCACAAACATCTCCTGAACTGCACCGACGCCCTGCCCTGACAGGACGCGGAGCCGTGTGATCATCGTCACCGTGACCTGACCGTGACTTTCGGGTGCGGTGCTGGGCAGACTGGAACCACTCGCACAACACACGGTGCGGGCGCTGGAGCGG
>JAHECE010000071.1 GCA_024641895.1 Actinomycetales bacterium | reverse complement strand
CGCGCGACTCGGCGCTCATGGTCGGCGCGCTCAGGGCCCTGGGCACCCGCATCGTCGCGACCGACGCGCACGGCCACCCGGTCGAGGACGGCGCTGATCTCCTGGTCATCCCCGGCCCGCTGCGCGGACCGGCGCGCATCGACTGCGGCCTCGCGGGAACGGTCATGCGGTTCATGCCCCCGGTAGCGGCCCTCGCCGACGGAGACACGCTGCTCGACGGCGACCCCCGCGCGCGCGAGCGCCCGATGTCCCCGGTGATCCGCGCGCTGCGCGATCTCGGCGTCGCAGTCACGGAGCACGGCGTTCCGGGTTACCTGCCCTTCTCGGTGCACGGCACCGGCAGCGTCGGAGGCGGCCCGGTCGACGTCGACGCCTCCGCCTCGAGCCAGTTCGTCTCGGCGCTCCTCCTGGCCGCACCCCGGTTCCGCGGCGGTCTGGTCCTCCGGCACACCGGGGCCACGCTGCCGAGCGTGCCGCACATCGACATGACGGTCGTCGTCCTGCGCGCCCGCGGCGTCGTCGTCGACGACTCGACCCCCGGCACCTGGCGCGTGGAGCCGGGGCCGGTCGCGGGCGGCCGGATCGACGTCGAGCCGGACCTGTCCAACGCCGGTCCCTTCCTGGCGGCCGCGCTGGTCTCGGGCGGCGCAGTCCGCGTCCCAGGCTGGCCCGAGCGCACCACCCAGGCCGGCGACCTGCTGCGCGGCCTCCTCGAGCGGATGGGCGGCGCCGTCTCGCTGACCGACGGCGGGCTCACGGTGCGCGGCACCGGAGAGATCCACGGTGTCGACGTCGACCTGCGCGACGGCGGCGAGCTCGCCCCGACGGTCGCCGCACTGGCGGCCCTGGCCGACTCCCCCACACGGCTGCGGGGCATCGCCCACCTGCGAGGGCACGAGACGGACCGGCTCGCGGCCCTCGTCGCCGAGGTCAATCGCCTGGGCGGCGACGCAGAGGAGACGCCCGACGGCATCGTGATCCGGCCCGCCGCGCTGCACGGCGGAACAGTGCACACCTACCACGACCACCGGATGGCGACGTTCGGCGCGATCCTCGGGCTGCGGGTACCCGGCGTCGGCGTCGAGAACGTCGCCACCACGGCCAAGACGCTGCCCGACTTTCCCGCCCAGTGGGCCGCCATGCTGGCAACGAGGACCGGGTGAGTCATCGCCGAGGGGAGCTCGACGAGTCGGAGATCCGGTTCCGGCCCAACCCGCGCGGCACCCGGCCACGCACCAAGCAGCGACCGGCGCACGCGGACGCCGTGCCCGGCATGGTCGTCGCGGTGGACCGCGGCAGGTACACGGTCCTCGCCGACTCTGGAGTCACCCTCACGGCCATGCGCGCGCGAGAGATCGGCCGGGCCGGCGTCGTCGTCGGCGACCGGGTCGACCTGGTCGGAGACGTGACGGGCAGTGCCGGGTCACTGGCCCGCATCGTGCGTGTCACGCAACGGACGACAGCGCTGCGCCGCTCTGCCGACGACGTCGACGTGATCGAACGCTTCATCGTGGCAAACGCCGACCAGCTGGTGATCGTCACGGCGCTCGCCGAGCCGGAGCCGCGGCCCCGGATGATCGACCGCTGCCTGGTCGCCGCCTACGACGCGCACATGGAGCCCGTCCTGCTGCTCACCAAGGCGGACCTCGCGCCGTCGGGCCCCTTCCTCGCCCAGTACGGGGCGCTGGAGGTACCGGCCCTGGTCACCGCCGTCCGTGGCGAGAGGATCGAAGGCCTGGACGCGGTGCGGGCGCGGCTGGCCGGGCGCACCTCCGTCCTGGTCGGGCACAGCGGCGTCGGCAAGTCCACGCTCGTGAACGCCCTCGTCCCGGCCGCCATGCGCACGACCTCGGTCGTGAACGCCGTCACCGGACGCGGGCGGCACACCTCGACGTCGGCGGTCGCGCTACCGCTCCCGGGCGGGGGCTGGGTCATCGACACCCCGGGCGTCCGCTCGTTCGGGCTCGCCCACGTCCAGCCCTCGAACCTGCTCGCGGCGTTCGAGGACCTCGCGACGGCCGCCGAAGCCTGCCCGCGCGGCTGCACCCACGCCGAGGACGCACCCGACTGCGCGCTCGACGACTGGGTGACCTCGGGGGCCGCCGGTGCGCCCGCCGAAGCCCGGCTCGCCTCCTTCCGACGCCTTCTCGCGAGCCGCGCCGGGGGCGACGACGCCGATTCCCGGTGACCGCGCTAGGTTGCGCTCCGTGCGACACGACGGCCCACTGCGCTACGACGACGACCTCCGCCTCGCCCTCGTCCTGGCGGACCAGGTCGACTCCCTGACCATGTCGCGGTACTCCGCGCTCGACCTGAAGGTCGAGACGAAGCCGGACACCACCCCGGTGACCGACGCGGACCGGGCCGCCGAGAACGTCGTCCGGTCCGTGCTGGCCCGGAGCCGGTCCCGCGACGCCGTCGTGGGCGAGGAGTACGGCACGACCGGCTCAGGGGCTCGCCAGTGGGTGGTCGACCCGATCGACGGCACGAAGAACTTCGTCCGCGGCGTCCCGGTCTGGGCGACCCTGATCGCGCTCGTCGACGCAGGCACGCCCGTACTCGGCGTCGTCAGCGCCCCGGCGCTCGGGAGGCGCTGGTGGGCCGCACAGGGCACCGGCGCGTGGACGGGCCGGTCCCTCAACTCGGCGACCCGGCTCAGGGTCTCCAAGGTGGCCTCGCTCGCCGACGCGTCGCTGTCCTACTCGAGCCTCGGTGGCTGGCAGGACCGCGGCGACCTGGAGCGCTTCCTCGACCTGACCCGTCAGGTCTGGCGAACCCGCGCCTACGGCGACTTCTGGTCGTACATGCTCCTCGCCGAAGGCGCCGTCGACATCGCGTGCGAGCCGGAGCTGGCACTGCACGACATGGCCGCCCTCGTGCCGATCGTGACCGAGGCGGGCGGCACGTTCACCTCCCTCGACGGCGAGGCCGGCCCGTTCGGCGGCAACGCCGTGGCGACCAACACGCTGTTGCACGCCGCGGTCCTGGACGCCATCGGGCGTGGGAGCCGTGTCGAACCCGGCAATGTCAGTGGGGCCTCCTAGCGTTCCGAGCATGCGGATCCTGCACACCTCGGACTGGCACCTCGGCCGCACCCTCCACGGCATCGACCTCCTGAACCACCAGGCGGCCTACCTCGACCACCTCGTAGACCTCGTGCGCGACGAGCGCGTCGACGCCGTGCTGGTCGCGGGCGACATCTACGACCGCGCTGTGCCACCGGTACCGGCCGTCGAGCTCCTCGGAGCCAGCCTGCGCCGCCTGGCAGAGCACACGCACGTGGTGCTCACACCGGGCAACCACGACTCCGCGATCCGGCTCGGCTTCGGCTCGCACCTCTTCACCGAGCGCGTCCGCATCCGCAGCTCCGTGGCCGAGACCGGCCGACCGTTGGAGCTGCCGGGCCCGGACGGAGCCACCGGCGCCCGGGTCTACCCGCTGCCCTATCTGGACCCGGACATGGCTCGTCACGAACTTGCGGACGAGGACGAGGAGCCGCCGGCCCGATCGCACGAGGCGGTCATGGCGGCGGCCATGCGCCGCGTGCACGTCGACCTCGGGCGCCGGCGCCTCACCGACGATCGACGGGTGCCGGCCGTCGTGATGGCCCATGCCTTCGTCGTCGGTGGCGAGGCGTCGGAGTCGGAGCGCGACATCCGCGTCGGCGGCGTCGACTCGGTCCCGAGGGGAGTGTTCACCACTGCACTGACGGACTCGACCGTCGACTACGTCGCCCTCGGACACCTCCACGGCCCGCAGCGCGTGGGCCCGGCGGCCGAGGGGATCGCCCCGCGGGGAGCGCACGAACCCCGGACCGTGCTGCGGTACGCCGGCTCGCCCCTGGCGTACTCCTTCTCCGAGCAGACGCAGCGGAAGTCGAGCGCGCTGATCGAGGTCACCGGTACCGGGGTCGGCGCCGTCGAGCTCGTGCCTACGCCGGTCCCCCGCCGCCTGAGCGACGTCGCGGGCACCCTCGAGGAGCTGCGCGGGCGGGCTTTCGACGCTCAGGCCGAGGACTGGGTCCGGGTCAGCGTCACGGACGACAGCCGACCGCCCGACCTCCGCGCCGCGGTCGCCCAGCGCTTCCCGCATGCGCTCGTCGTCCAGCACCGGCCGGCCGCCGGCACGCGGGTCGGTTCCACGCCTCGGATCGACGCCGGCATCGACCCGCTCGAGATCGCCGAGCAGTTCGTTCTCGAGGTGGGCGGGCGTCGCGCAACCCTCGACGAGGCCGCCGTCCTGCGCCTGGCGTACGAGGGCGCCCTCGCCGTGGACCGGAGCGCCTGATGCGCCTGCACTCGCTCACCCTGAGCGCCATCGGCCCGTTCCCGGGCTCGCACACCATCGACTTCGCCACGCTCTCAGCGGGTGGCCTGTTCCTCCTCGAAGGACCCACCGGCGCGGGCAAGTCGACCATCATCGACGCGGTCGTGTTCGCCCTCTACGGGGAGCCGGCCTCGACGGGCGCGAGCCGCGACCGACTCACGTCCCGCCACGCCCCGCCGGGGACAGCCCCGGTGGTCGACCTGATCTTCGAGACCACCGCCGGCGTGCACCGCGTCCGACGCTCGCCCGAGCACCAGCGTCCCAAGCAGCGTGGCACCGGCCTGACCAAGGAGCAGGCCCAGGTCCGCCTCTGGCGGCTCGTCGACCCGGACGACGAGGTCGGTCAGCCTCTGTCCACCCGGGTCGGCGAGGCTGACGCCGAGATCCTGCGGATCGTCGGGCTCTCGCGCGAGCAGTTCGTGCAGACGGTCGTCCTGCCCCAGGGCGAGTTCGCGACCTTCCTCGAAGCGACGCCGGAGGCGCGGCGGGCGGTGCTGCAACGGCTCTTCGGCACGGAGATCTACCAACGGATGCAGGATCAGCTGGCCGACGCCGCCCGGGTCGCGAAGCGTAGGGCAGAGGACGCACGAACGCAGGCCGGGCAGTCGATCCAAGGATTCGTCCGCGTCGCGACAGCTCCTGGGACCGCTGCGAACCAAGGCACGCTCGCCCCGATCGCCGAACCCGATCTGGCGGCGGACCTGCTGGCAGGACGGCTGGCCCAGATGACCGCGCTGGCCGACACACCCGAGGAAGCCACGCTGAACGCCCTCGCCGCAGACGTCGCAGCGTCCTTCCACGAGGCCGCGGACGGGCTCCGCCAGGCCGAGGCCGCCGCCCGCGATGAGGAGCTTCGGGCCCGGAGCGCGTTCGACGAGGCTCGTCGGCTCGCCGAGCACCTGAGCACGCGGCAGCGGTTCCTCGCCGAGTGGGCCGAGCTCTCGAGCCGCGACAAGGAGATGTCGACCGTCGAGGCCAGCCTGGGAGCGGCCCGCCGGGCCGGCCGTGTGGTCCCGACCATCCTCGCCGCCGCACAGGCAGAGGCCGTCGCGCACGGCGCGGGCGCCAACCTCGCCGAGCTCAGGGCGGCCATCGGTGCAAGTGCCGACCGCGACCTCGCCGAACCGGACGCCGACCTCCCGGCACTCGTGGCGCAGGCACAGCACGACCGAGGCGCGCTCGATCCGGCCCTGATCCTCGAGCGCGCCCTACCCCGACGCCGGGTGGTCGGCGACACGGCCCGAGCAGCGCTGGCGGAGCAGGTCGCCGAGCAGGACGCCGCAGTCCGCCGGCTCGAGGCGCGGCCGGGCCGGCGGTGCGAGCTCGAGGAAGGCCTCGTGAGCCTCCGCGAGCGGGCGGGCCGGGCGGCCACGACGGAGGTGCGCCTGGCCCGTGCCCGGCAGATCCTCGCGGCCGCCGAGAACGCATCCGTGCTGGCGGCCTCGGACGAGCGCGCCCGTCGCGTCCGGGCCGAGCGTCGGCAGGCCGCCCAGGAAGCCGTCGCGCAGGTCTCCGCCCTTCGCCTCCGGCGGATCGAGGACATCTCCGGCGAGCTGGCCGAGAGCCTGCGGCCGGAGGAGCCGTGCCCCGTGTGCGGCGGCCTCGAGCACCCCGCGCCCGCCACCCGATCCGAAGCAGCCGTCACTGAGTCGGACCTCATCGCCGCCGAGGATGCCTGCGCCGAGGCCGAGCGGCTCCTTGGCGAGGCTACGGACCTCGCGGCGGAGGTGAGCAGCCAGCACCGCGCTGCTCAGGCCTCCAGCGAGGGCCGAGACGTGCCGGCAGCAACGGAGGACGTCCGCCGACACACGGGCGACCTCGAGCGCGAGCGCGCCGCAGGCCTCGAGCTCGCAGCCCAGGAGGGGGCGCTCGCCGGCTTCGACGCAGAGACCGACGACCTCCGCGGCGCGGCCGCGCGACTCGCCACAGAGGTCGCCACCTCCCGCGAGCGACTGTCCGCTCTGGAGCACGAGCTCGCACGGGACGGTCGCACCGTGGACGAGGCCCGGGGCAGCTGGCCGAGCGTCGCCGATCGGGTCACGGCGCTGGCCACCAGGGCAGCATCGGCCGAGCGGCTCCAAGCCGCCGCCGAGGCTCGCGTCGCCGCCGACGCCCGCCAGTGCGAGCAGGCGGCGGCACTCGCCCGCGTCCTCGACTCGGAGGGTTTCGCCGGTGCGGACGAGGCCAGGGCGGCGGCGCTCGACGACGCTGCGTACCGTCGCCTCGAGGCACTGGTGCAGCAGCACGCAGGAGAGAAGGCGCGCGTCAGCGGTGGCCTGGCGGCCCCGGAGATCGCCGCGTTGATCGGCACGGAGGTGGCCGACGTCGAAGGCACCGGCGCCGCGCTCGGCCGCGCCACGGCGACTCACCTCGAGACGGCCCGAGCCGCCGAACGCGCCCTCGCCGTGCTCAGCGCGGTCGAGCAGGAGGCTGAAGCACTGTCCCGGTCGCTCGCCGCCGACACCGCGGCTCAAGCGGCAGCGGCGCCGGTCCGGCGGATGGCCGAGCTCGCAACCGCGGGCGAGGCCAACGACCGCCACCACACCCTGGCCACGTTCGTCCTCCTACGGCGCTTCGAGGAGGTCATCGACGCCGCGAACCTCCGCTTGGCGGCGATGTCCGACGACCGGTACGCCCTCGCCCGGACCGACGGGAGAGAAGGCGGTGTCGCGGCACGGAAGGCCGGGCTCGGCCTGGTCGTCGAGGACCACCTCGTCGGCGACCAGCGCGCGCCTCGCACCCTCTCGGGCGGCGAGACCTTCTACGTCTCGCTCTGCCTCGCGCTCGGGCTCGCCGACGTGGTCCGCGCGGAGGCCGGCGGCGTCGATCTCGGCACGCTCTTCATCGACGAGGGCTTCGGCAGCCTCGACCCCGAGACTCTCGACACGGTCCTGCGGGAGCTGGGCCAGCTGCGATCGGGCGGGCGCGTGGTCGGGATCGTGAGCCACGTCGCGGAGCTGAAGCGTCGAGTAGCCGAGCGGGTCGAGGTGCGCAGGCGACCCGACGGCTCGTCCACGCTGTCCGTGGTGGCCTGACGGGCCGGTCAGGCCTCGCCTGTCGCCGGCCAGAGGCTCCGGAGCGCGTCGAGCTCGGACACGTCGTACCAGAGGAGGTCGCGCTCGGCGGCACGATCGAGTGCCTCGGCGTCTCCGCGGGCGGCGGGCGCCACGTCGGCCTCAGCGTCCACGTCGTCGACGTGGACGCTTCTCACGCACGTCCACGCCACCAGGCTCGGAGCCGCCACCTCGCTGGGCAGCCCCTCGGTGACCTGGCTGAACTCAGCCGACAGATCAGCGACGACCACGACGCGGCGGGGTGGAGCCGCCTCGTCCGCCGAGATCAGCGCGACGCTCCCGTCCGCTGCCGCCAGCATCGCGGCGAACTCGAGGCCTTCGACATCCTCATCAGGCAACGCCTCGGCGAGAGCCGGGGTCGCCGCGTGGGCCGCCGACGGGTGCAGGCCGTCGGCGGCGCGGAGGTCGAGCAGGGTCGCGGGAAGGTAGAGGCGCACGGCGCCAGTCTTGCGCACTCAGACCTCCGGCCGCCGTCGCCGACGACGGCCCGTCGTCGTGGAGGCGGTCGGGGCAGGCCTGCCGGCCAGGGCCGCGGCCAGGGCCTCCATCGCGACTCGCGCCGGCGACGACGGCGCGACCATCCGAAGCGTGGTCCCCTCGAGCATCGCCTTGTCCAGAGCCGACCGGTCGTCCGGCACCAGGACGGGGTCGGGGACCGCCGCGTAGCGAACCAGCGCCTCAGTGACCGCCTGCTCAGGTCGTGGCCCGGCCGCCGAGGCCCGCACCCGGTTGACCGTGACGAGCCTTCGCGCACCGGGCGACGGGATCCCCAGGTCGCCGAGGTCGGCCAGTCCCTGCACCAGTCGCTGGAGGCCCACCGGCTCCGCCGCGCCGACTGCTATGACGACGTCCGCAGCAGCCAGCGCGCTGAGCGTGGCGCCGTTGCGGCGCGGCCCGAGCATCGCCTCGAAACCGGAGCCCGGGTCGTCCTCGAGGGAGAACCCGCAGTCCACGACCGTCCAGTCGGCGATCTGGCGCACCGTGTCCCACACGAGGTCGAGGCCGGTCGGCGCGAGCTCGCGCCACCGGTCTGGTCTCGTCATGCCGGTGAGGACACGTAGCCCTGGCTCGACGATCGGAGAGAGCCGGACCAGCTCGGCCGCGTCAAGGGTCCCGTTCGCCGCCGAGCGGGCCGCGGCAGCGAGCCCAGGCGACTCGTCGAGGAGGCCGAGCGTCTGCCCCACGCACCCGCCCCAGGTGTCGGCATCGACGACGAGGGCCTGCTCACCGAGCGCCGCAAGCTCGGCCGCGAGGTTCACTGCGATCGTCGTGCGGCCCGGTGAGCCGTGCGGCCCCCACACGGCGACCAGTCGGCCGAGTGGCCGCCGCGAGCCGGTCGGTTCGCCGGCCAAGAGGGCGCCGGTCGAGGCCCGGGCTGTCGCCGCCGCTGCGGTCAGAGCCCGGCTCGGCTCTCCGGGTTCGCCTGGCGCCGGCAGCTGCCCGCCCGCCTCCGCGAGACGAGCGCAGGCTTGCGCCGCCTGGACGACGGCGTCGACGGGGGCGTCGATCTCGAGCACAGACTCCGCTCCGAGTGCGAGGCAGCGGGCTCGGTCGTGCGGCTCGGCGAGCAGCACGACCCTGGAGCCGGCCCCGCGAAGCCGGGCGAGCGCGGCGCGGTCGACCCCGGGCAGGCTCGATCCCAGAACGACGACACGCCCGACGCCCGCGATGGCGAGCGCGATGACCTCAGCGACGTCGGCGCACCTGCGGACGACCTGGACGCCCGTCCCTCGCGCGTCGAGGGCGGCCACGAGATCGGCCTCACCGGAGGCGTTGACCGCGCACAGGACGCCCGTGCGCATCACGCGCCGCCCGGCAGCGGGATGAGCGTGATCTCGCCCTCCTCGGCGAGCGCGCCGAGGACCGCAGGCAGCTCGATCTCCGGCACCAGGACCTCGACGGAGGTGGCGCCGGCCCCCGCGAAGAGACTGTCGTCCGTGCGAAGGCCGGCGACACGCAGGCCGGCCGCGACCAGCGTCGGCTCGGCAGGCCCGGCAGATCCGCCCAGGCCGGGCGCCGGCCGGGTGAGCCAGAGGTCGACCAGCGCCCCCTCGACGACGCTGGCGGAGACGGGGCCACTGATCGCGACGCCGACCGGCCGGACGCTGATCTCGGCGGCCGACCCCACCGCCGCGACCGGCACGAGCTCACCGCGCCCGACGAGGCGAGTCACCACCCCGTCCGCAGGCAGGGGCTCGTCCGCGCTGAGGTAGAGCCCGTCGCCGCCCGGTACCCGGACCTCGACGACGGCCAGCTCATCCGCGTCGAGCACCTCCCCGGGCGTCAGGACCTCACGCGCGGCGTAGACGGCCACGCCGGTGCCGATGCTCGCGAAAGCCCACGCGCCCAGAGCGACAGAACCTGCGACGAGCACGATCCCGATGCCGAGGCGAGGGTCCCGCCAGGTCGGACGCTGCACCCGCCGGGTACCAGTGTTCACGGTCTCGCTGGTCATCGGGCCCTTCCCGTCCGGGGGCGCGCCCACGCGCGCTCTGCCTCCATGGTGCCTCGTGGAGCGCGGACGGGCGCGCCGGGCTGTGGACGACGGTGGGCGTCGCCGCGCGCGGTGGAAGAATCTTCCGCATGCCGCCGCGGTTCCTGACCCTCGCCGACGTCGCTGATGTGCTCAACGTCTCACTGAGCCAGGCGCGCGCCCTGGTGCGCTCAGGCGACCTCCGGGCCATCCAGGTGGGCGGCCGCAACCAGTGGCGGGTCGAAGACACCCAGCTCGAGGCCTACATCCAGCGGATGTACGACCGGACGCAGGGCCGCATCGAGACCGGCACCCTGGACGCGCACGAGGCATCGGACGGCTGAGCGACGGCGGTCGACCCTCCCGAACCCCGCAGCGCGGCGAGCTCGCACATGGTACGGGGGGAGAACCAGGGTCAGAGCGACTCAACGGCAAGCAGCGCTGCGAAGGCGATCGTGAGCACCGCCCCGCTGCCGAGGCCAGGTGCTGAGTCGAGCACGACGTCCAGGTGATCGGCCCCGACGCGGACGATCTGCCCCCGCACGTCGACGGCCGTGGACCGGATCCGCACCGTGACGCCCTCGCGCGCGATCGCGCGCAGGACGTGCGACACGCGTAGCCGGCTCTCGACGACGCCCGCCTCCGGCGCCACCGGCCCGAGCGGCCAGGCTGCTCCGACCGCCGCCACCGGGACGAGGGAGCGCCGCTCCCCCGTCCGCAGCAGCAGCCACTGCGGTGCGGCGTCCACCACCAGCCCGGTGACCTCCGTGCCGTCGGTCAGTCGCACCGTCAGCGACGCGCCGAGCCGGGCGCGGAGCCTGTCCGCCAACCAGGTCCGACCCATCTCGAGCTCGGCGAGGTCCGCGATCCGGGACTCGTCGTCGGCTCGCTGGGCGGCATCCCACTGGCCCTGCAGGTCAGCGAACAAGGACTCCCAACGCACGCCGAGAGCGTAGCCGGAGCCCGCCGTAGCCACGTCGGCCGCCCACAAGGCACGACAGCGGGACCGCCTCGGCTCGAGAGACTCCGTCGGCATCCACAGCCCGCGACCTCTCCATTCGACATCGCGACGCCATTCGACCACTCTGAACGTCAGTCAGAGTCATCAAATGTCTTCAAACGTCACGATCGAGCGCTAACGAGAGGAGACCGGCGTGATACCTGATCCAGGATCAGCCGCCGCTGCCGTCGAGCGACTGGTCACGCTCGGGGTGATCGGCAGCGGCGCCGCGCTCGCGACGTGGTACCTCACCACCGCTCTCGCCCTACTGGCCTGCACGGCGGCGCAGAGCCTGGGCCGGCGGTGGCACACCGGCGAGGCGGCTGTCCGCGCGTGGGGCGCTCCCGTCCTGCGCCGCGGCGCCACGGCCGCCGCCGGCCTCGCTCTCGGCGCAGGCC
>JAHECE010000288.1 GCA_024641895.1 Actinomycetales bacterium | reverse complement strand
GGACGACCCGACCTGGGGCGGTTCCACGTAGAGCGCGGTCCAGGACCCCGGCTGCCCGGGATCACCGCGCAGGACGACCTGGTCGGTCGGCGTGGGCTGGCCGAACAGCGACAGGTGGTGTCCGTGCTGGGTGGAGAAGGTGTGCGGAGCCGGGTCGCTCGCGGACAAGGGGCCGCTCATGATGTCCGCGGCGACGAGCGCCGGGTGGTGCAGTGCGCCCGCCCAGTGACCGCCCGGGACGTAGCCGTCGCGCTCGGTCACCCGATCCGCGCAGTCCCCGACGGCGTACACCGTCCCCGGCGCGAAGCCGCCCGGGCTCGCGTCGGCCCGTCCGACGCGGTCGACGGAGACCGCACCGCGAGACGTGAGGGCTACGGCACCGTCCAGCCACGCCGTCGTCGGCCGGGCCCCGACGGCCACCAGGACGACGTCCGCGTCGACGTGCCGGCCATCCGCCAGGTACACGCGGTCCGGGTGGACGGTCGACACGCGAGCGTCCAGGTGCAGGTCGATGCCGTTGGCCTCGTACCAGGGGACCGTCAGCGCTCCCACGGTGCGGCCCAGCTGGGCGGACAGGGGGGCCGATGCCGCTTCGAGCACGGTCACCCGGCACCCCGCAGCGCTCGCGACGCCCGAGACCTCCGCGCCGATCCAGCCCGCGCCGATGCACACCAGCCGGGTCCCGGCCACGAGACGCCCGCGCAGGGCCGCCGCATCCGCGGCCGTGTGGACGCAGGTCGCACCCTCCCAGCCGTCCGGGAGCACGGCGTGCGCTCCCGTGGCCACGACGACCACGTCGGCCACGATCTCGGCGCCGTCTGCCAGGTCGACGCGGACCCGCCCCTCGGGCTGGTCCACCGGGGTGATCGAGCGCGCAGGCGTGGCCAGCTCCACGCGGTCGGCGAGCTGGAAGAGGTCGCCGCCGAGCTCGTCGGCCAGCCAGACCGGCTCGCTACGGCTCAGCAGCTCCTTCGTCAGCGGGGGGCGGTCGTACGGGGCCAGGCCCTCGGCTCCCAGAACCGTGATCTCGCCGCGAAAGCCGGCCTCGCGCAAGGCTCCCGCCGTGCGCAGGCCGGCGAGCCCGGCGCCGGCGACGACGATGCGTCGCGGGCCCAGAGGAGGCTGGTCCGCGGAGTCGTCTGAGGTCGCCATGGGTGCCACGGTAGTCTCGCCAGCACGATGACCGACGTCGACGCGTGGGTGAGGGGCTACCGACTCCCTCACCTTGCCCTGGGAGCCGTGCTGGCCGCCACGGCGGTGGCAGTCGTCGCCGGGGCGCGCACGGGCGCGCTCGCGCTCGCGGTCATCCTCGGCCTGGCCGCCGCGGTGCGTGCCGCCGTGCGGGCTCCGGGGCCCGGCATCGCCATCCGGTCGCGCTCGTTCGACGTTGCCCTGCTGGCCGGTCTCGCGGTCGTCATCGCGGCACTGGCCACCACGACCGCCGGGGTGTAGTCGGCGCGGGCCCCGGCGTCAGTAGCGAGCGGTCCCGGGGTCCTCGCTCGTCCCGCTCCGCTCGAGGGACTCGGCGATCCGTGCCGCGCCCTCGTCGTCGTCGCCGTCGGTCTCGTCGTCATCCTCGTCGAGCTCGAGGACTGTCATCCGTGGCTCGAAGATGACGAAGGCCACGGCCCCGGCGACGGCCGCACCGAGCAGGGGTGCCACCCAGAAGAGCCAGAGCTGCTCGAGCGCCCACGGCTCGGCCAGCAGCGCGCTCGCCGTGGAGCGGGCGGGGTTCAGCGAGCCGTTGGTGACCGGGATGGCGACGAGGAGCATCGCGACGTAGGTGAGGCCGATCGTGAACGGGGCCAGGCCGGCTGGGGCGCGTCGGCTGCGTGCCCCGAGGAACACGGTCACGAAGACGGCGGTCACGGCGACCTCGACGACGAACGCGCCGAGGAGCCCGAAGCCCACCCCGCCCGCCTGGGCGGCGATGGGCGAGTGCTCGCGGAAGCCGTTGGAGGCCTGGGCGAAGAAGACCCGCTCGTCCCCCTCCAAGGCCGGGAAGTTTGCCGTCACGATGAACAGCAGAGCCGTCGCGAGTGCGCCGCCGACGACCTGCGCGAGCCAGTAGGGGAGCAGGGAGCTCCACCGGAGGCGGCCCGCGACGGCGGCGCCGAGGGAGACCGCGGGGTTGAAGTGCCCGCCGGAGATGTGGCCGGCGACCACGGAACCGGCGATCACGGCGATCCCCGCGGCGAGGGCGACACCCAGGGTGCCGGCGCCGACCCCGCCGACACCCGCGTAGAGCGCCACCCCGACGGTGGCCAGGACCAGGGTGAAGGTGCCGAAGGCTTCCGCGCCGAGCCTGGCGAACAGCCCGAACTCGGGCTCGCCGGGCACGGCCACGCCGTGCTCGCCGATGAGGGTGTCGCCGAGCCCGGGAAGGGTGGGTGTCAGGGCCTGCGGGCCTGCGTCGCGCGTCATGGGGGGATCCCGTCGGAGAACGAGTGGAGGGAGCGAGTGCTCGAGGCGCGGGGGCGGCGTCCGAGACGGGCACAGCGGTCCCGGGCCTGAGCCCGCGGCCTGCTCCGACGCTAGGCACCCCGTGCTGCGGCGTCAAACCTCGGTCGGGATCGGCGGGTCGCGAGCGGGGGCCTCCGAGCGGCAGGGGCTCCGGTGGCCCCGCCCCTGTGCGGTCCGCGCCTCCACTAGTGTTCTGCGACAGGGGCGCCCCCGGGGGCGCCGGAGACCACGAGAGGCGACCCCTCGAGCTGGAGGAACATCGCATGGTGAAGATCAAGGTTGTCGGACCGGTCGTCGAGCTCGACGGCGACGAGATGACGCGGATCATCTGGCAGTTCATCAAGGACCGCCTCATCCACCCCTACCTCGACGTGGACCTGCGGTACTACGACCTCTCGATCGAGAACCGGGACGCGACCGACGACCAGGTGACCGTCGACGCGGCCAACGCCATCAAGGAGCACGGCGTCGGCGTCAAGTGCGCCACCATCACGCCCGACGAGGCCCGCGTCGAGGAGTTCGGCCTCAAGAAGATGTGGCTCTCGCCCAACGGCA
>JAHECE010000070.1 GCA_024641895.1 Actinomycetales bacterium | reverse complement strand
GTTCTTGAGGGGCTCGAGGCGGTCCGGAAGCGCCCCGGCATGTACATCGGCACCACGGACTCCCGCGGGCTCATGCACTGCCTCTGGGAGATCATCGACAACTCGGTCGACGAGGCACTGGGTGGATTCGGCGACCGCATCGACATCGTGCTCCACCCGGACGATTCGGTCGAGGTGCGCGATTCTGGCCGCGGCATCCCCGTCGACACCGAGCCCAAGACGGGGCTCACAGGAGTCGAGGTTGTGATGACCAAGCTGCACGCCGGCGGCAAGTTCGGCGGCGGCTCGTATGCCGCCTCGGGCGGCCTCCACGGCGTCGGCGCCTCGGTGGTCAACGCCCTGAGCGAGCGCATGGACGTCTGGGTCGACCGCGGCGGCAAGACGCACCATATGGCGTTCCGCCGCGGTGAGCCCGGCTATTACAAGGACGTGGCATCGGGGCCGATGCCCGACGCCGTGTTCGAACCCTTCGTGGTGGGATCGGAGCTCGCGGTCACCGGGAAGGTCGCCAAGGCTCGCACCGGTACCCGGATCCGGTACTGGGCGGATCGCCAGATCTTCAACAAGTCGGCCGCCTTCATCTACGACGAACTGGTGGCGCGTGCGCGTCAGACCGCCTTCCTGGTTCCCGGACTCGAGCTCGTGGTCCGCGACGAGCGCAACGTGCTCGAGCCGCATGAGGAGCGGTTCCGCTACGAAGGTGGCGCCAAGGATTTCGTGGACTTCGTGGCGACCGATGCGGCCGTCACCGACACCTGGGAGCTCACCGGGACGGGCGCGTACACGGAGACGGTCCCGGTGCTCAAGCCCAACGGGCACCTGGTGTCCGAGGAGGTCGCGCGCGAGTGCCAGGTAGACATCGCGCTGCGGTGGGGCACGGGCTACGAGACCGACACCCGCTCGTTCGTCAACATCATCTCGACGCCCAAGGGCGGCACCCACCTGGCCGGCTTCGAGCAGGGCCTGGTGAAGGTGGTGCGCGCGCAGGTCGCCGCCAATGCACGGAGGCTCAAGCTCACCGGCAAGGACGGCGCGGAACGCATTGAGAAGGACGACATCATGGCGGGCCTGACCGCGGTGGTCACGGTCCGCATTCCCGAGCCGCAATTCGAGGGGCAGACCAAGGAGGTGCTTGGCACGGGACCCGTGCGCGGCATCGTCGCGAAGGTCATCGAGCAGGAGCTCGCCGCCATCCTCACCTCGTCGAAGCGCGACACGAAGGCACAGGCCAGCACCGTGCTGGAGAAGGTGGTCGCCGAGATGCGCGCCCGCGTGGCAGCCCGCAAGCAGAAGGAGATCTCGCGACGCAAGAACGCGCTCGAGACATCCTCGCTGCCCGCGAAGCTCGCCGACTGCCGCAGCAACGACGTCGAGCAGTCAGAGCTGTTCATCGTGGAGGGCGACAGCGCGCTCGGCACCGCCAAGCTCGCGCGCCAGTCGGACTTCCAGGCGCTGCTGCCCATCCGAGGCAAGATCCTCAACGTGCAGAAGGCGTCCGTGACGGACATGCTCCACAACGCCGAGTGCGCGTCGATCATCCAGGTGGTCGGTGCCGGCTCGGGGCGCACGTTCGACCTCGAGCAGGCCCGCTACGGCAAGATCATCCTGATGACTGACGCGGACGTCGACGGCGCGCACATCCGCACGCTCCTGCTCACGCTGTTCTTCCGCTACATGCGCCCGCTCGTCGATGCCGGGCGCGTGTTCGCCGCGGTGCCCCCGCTGCACCGGATCGAGGTGTCGGGATCCGCGCGACGCGAACGCGAGTACGTGTACACCTACTCCGAGAAGGAGCTGCAGGACACGTTGCGAGACCTCAAGCGTGCGGGCCGCCGCTTCAAGGACGACATCCAGCGGTACAAGGGCCTGGGGGAGATGGATGCGAACCAGCTCGCGGAGACCACCATGGACCCGGGCAAGCGCACGCTGCGCCGCATCACCAGCGCGGACGCTGCGGCGGCCGAGCGCATCTTCGAGCTCCTCATGGGCAACGATGTCTCGCCGCGACGTGACTTCATTGTCGCCGGTGCGGCGTCGCTCGACCACTCGCGGATCGACACGTGAGCGACCTCGCCGCCGGCTCGCGGCGCGACGCCGCGCCGCCCTGCCCGGTCCACCCGTACGGCTACCACCAGCGGCCTCGGGTCAATCCCGAGGGCTCGCGCACGGTGCTGAGGAACACGTCCGTGGTGGGCATCGCGGCCCGCTGCCCGCGGCTCGAGGAGGAGCTGCTCGAGTCGGAACGCGAGATCGACTTCATTGACGAGCTGTGGGTACGCGAACGCGCCACCCGCGGCCACGGCTTCGTCGTGCTCGGAGTCGCGCTGGTGGCGGCCTTGGTCGCCTTGGTGATGGTCAACGCTGCCTCCGTCGGGGTCGAGACCGGTGCGATCCTGGCCGGCGGCGTGCTGATCGTGGCGCTGGACCGGGCGGACGCGGCACTGCAGCGCGAGCGCCTGCGACGCATCCGCGACTGGCACAAACGAGTGGGCTCGCGCCACTAGCGTGGGGGTGCGCGAGCGTGGCCCTCGCGCGGGATGCCTCGCCTTTGCGATGATGGGGGCCCCGGAGCATCCAGCGGCGCGGCGGCGACCCCTGTGCGGAGACGAGGGAGAGTGATGGCGGACCAGCGCGCATACGACCGGGACCCCGAGGACTCGCTCGAGCCCGTGGGGCTCATCCGGCAGTCGGGCGCGATCCTGCGGGTCGGGCGCATGATGCTCGCGTCCGGAACCGCGAGTTATCGCGTCAAGGAGGCCATGCAGGCCGTGGCGCACGCGCTCGGGATCGACCGGCACTCCGCGGCCGTGACGCTCACGGAGATCACCGCGACCTCGCACCGCGGCTCGATCTTCCGCACCGAGGTCACCGAGGTGCGCCGCACCGGCGTGAACGCCGAGCGGATCGCCCTGCTAGACGCGTTCCGCCGCGACGTGCCCGCGCGCACCACGGTGGACCAGGTGCACGCCGCGCTCGACCGTATCGAGCAGCGCCCGGCCCTGCACCCGCCGGTGATGAACGCCCTCTTCGCCGGCGGTGCCTGCGCCGGGTTCGCTGTGCTCAACAACGCGCGCCCTCTCGAGGTGATCGCAGTGCTGCTCGCGGCCACCGCGGGGCAGTACCTGCGGCGGTCGCTGGCGCACCGGGGCTTCAACCCGTTCGGCACCACCATGCTCGCCGCCGCGCTCGCCTGCGGCCTCTACCTCGCGTCGGTGGCGCTCTACCAGGCCTTCGACGTGGGCGTGGACGTCCACGCCTCGGGCTACATCGCCTGCGTGCTGTTCCTCCTGCCAGGATTCCCCCTGGTGACCGGCGCCCTGGACCTGGCCAAGATGGACTTCTCCGCGGGGATCTCGCGCATCGTCTTCGGCACCATGATGACCGTGGGAGCGGCGCTGTCCGTGTGGGCGATGACGCTGGTGGGCTCGCTCGACACCAGCGTGCGGGAGCCGCTCCCTATGGACGTGCTGCCGCACGTCGGGATCACCGCGCTCGCGAGCTTCATCGGGGTGCTCGGCTTTGCGCTGATGTTCAACTCGCCGTGGCGGATGGCGATCGCCGCGGGCGTGATCGGGATGGTCGCCAACACCGTCCGGAAGGCCATGATCGAGCAGGGGATGATGATCCAGATGGCGACGGTGATCGCTTGCGTCATCGTGGGTGTGCTCGCAGCGATCATCGCCCGGCGCATCGGCTCGCCGGTCATCACCCTCTCGGTGCCCGCCGTGCTGGTCCAGATCCCCGGGGTGCTCGCCTTCCAGTCCATGGTGAGTCTCAACGAGGGCCGGTATGTCGACACCATAGGAGCCATGCTCGAGGTGCTCCTGGTGGTGCTGTCGATCATGGTGGGTCTGGTGGTGGCGAAGCTGCTGACGGACCGCAGGTGGGCGTTCGAGAACGGCTGACGGGCCATAGCGGCGCCGCGGGAGAACAGGGGAGTGGGATGAGCGCAGGACTCTACCGTGACGTGGATCCGAGCCTGCCGTGGATGGGCGCGAGCCTGCTGGGACCTCGACGCCTCACTCGCGACGCGGCCGCGGCGGTGATGGCATCTGACGACGGGCTCGCCCTAGGGCTCATGCTCGCGTACGCACGGTCCTACGCGGCGGTGCTAGGGGGCGTGGTGTACGGGTCCGCGGGGGCCGCGGCCCTGGGCCTGCTCGGCCGCCGTCGCGAGGCGGCTGTCGCGGCGGCGGCGGCCGGGCTCAGCGCACTCGTCGTGGTCGAGGCTCGCAGGCGCGCGCGCCAATGGGAGTCCGTGATCGGCGCTCGACTCTCGACCCTCCGTGCGGAGGGCGCGTGACCGGGGTCATCGAGGCCAAGCGGCGGATCGCCGTCTTCGACGGTCATCGGCTCAGCGACCGCGCGGTGGAACGCATCGCGAGGGCCGCGGCCTCGCTTGTGCTGCTCAGCTCCGACGCCCTGTTCGATGAGACGGAGCGGTTCCGTGACCTCTGCCCGGAGGTCGAGATCGTCGACGGTGGGCTGGTGCGTGGAGGCGTGCGTGAGGCGATCCTGCGTGCCGCAGTGCGCGACTGCAAGCTGGTGGTGGTCGCGACGCCCCTGCACCGCCGGAGGTTTCTGCTGGAGGCGGTCAACGGCGCCATCGACGCCGGCGAGGCGGGCCACCCGACGGTGGCCGTGCTCGTCATGCGTGACCACGACGTGCCCGGAGACGTCGCCGTGTTCTCCAACACTGGCGAGGCATCGGGATACGGGCTCGCCTTCGCCCTCGAGATCGCGATGCGCAGGGGCGTCGCGGTGGCGCGCATCCTGCCCAAGCAGGGCCTGTATGTGCGGCGTGCCGCGGAGGTGGGCCACCGGGCGGACGTCGAGGCGGGGGGCTATGGGGTGAAGGTCCGCTACCGGAAGGTCGCGCGGCCTCTCGACACCGTGCTGCGAGGCGAGTTCACCCTTGCCGTGCACTCGGTGCTGGACGTCATCGGGCGACGATCGACTCGCGCCGAGCCCGGGGCGCCTGCGCGCATCCAGCACGATGCAAACGTCGACGCGGTGCTGTGGCTCCTGCGGTTCTTCAAGGGAGACGTGCTCCTGGTGGGCGATGCGGTGCGCCTCCGCCGGGGGAGTGGGGTCGAGCCCGTGGCTCCGGAGACGGCGATCTGACCGCGGGCGCGACGCGCCGCCCGCCCGTCGCGCCGCTCAGCCGAGGCCGGCGACGGGCGCCGCGAGAGCGGTGCCCGAGCCGTCCCTACGGCCAGGCTCCGAAGGCAGGTCGATCGGCTGACCGGCGCTCGAGCACGCGCGCGGAGGAGTGGGCCCGGCCCACGCGAGCAGCAGCACGTCCTCACCCTTGAGGAAGCGGTGGGCGCGCACTCCGCCGGTCGCGCGGCCCTTGGTGGGGTACTCGGCGAGGGGAGTCCACTTCGCGGACCCCGCCGCGGTGCCCGGAAGCGCGTTCGAAGGGCCGGAGATGGTGACGACCGCCGCATCGGTCCCCGCACGGACCACACCGAAGAACACGACTCCCGTGCCGGCGCCCACCTTGATCCCGGCCATGCCGCCACCCGCGCGTCCCTGAGGGCGCACCAGCGCCGCATCGAAGTGCAGCAGGCTGGCATCGTCGGCGACGAAGACCAGCTGGTCGCCGTCGGAGGCCGCGCCCGCACCCAGCACCACGTCGCCGTCCGCGAGGGAGATCGCCTCCCAGGCGTCCTTCTGAGGGATGTCATCGGCACGCACGCGCTTGACCACGCCTTGGGCGGTCCCGATCGCCACTGGCGTCGCGCCGTCCAGCGGCACCATGCCCACGGGCTCCTCGCCTCGCTCGAGCCCCGCGACCTCGGCGACGGGCGTGCCACCACCCAGCGAGGGCGGCTCGGAGGTGGGCGCCAGCGCCGGCACGTCGAGCAGAGACACCCGGACGATGCGGCCGCGGCTGGTGACGAGCCCGACGTCCGCGCGTGCCGACGAATGGACCACAGCGCGCAGCGCGTCGTGCGACGAGCGACGCCCTTCGCGTGCGGGCGGCTCGTCGGCCGACGTTCTCGCGATGAGGCCCGTGCTCGAGAGCATCGCGTAACAGGGCGAGTCCTCGATCTCCATCGCCAGGGCTGGTGCCTTCGCCCCGGCCACCGGGGTGGGGGAGAGGGCCCCGCCATCCGCGAGCAGGATGGTGCGTCGCGGCGTGCCGTACTGGGCTGCGACGGCGTCCATCTCGCGGCCCACCACGCCCTTGAGCACCGTCTCAGAGCCGAGGATCTCCTCGAGCTCGGCGATCTCGGCGAGCAGCTGGGCCTTCTCGTTCTCGAGCTCGAGTCGGGAGAACTTGGTCAGGCGCCGCAGGCGCAGCTCGAGGATGTAGTCCGCCTGAATCTCGGACAGGTCGAACGCGGTCATGAGGCGACCGCGCGCCTCTCCCGCGTCCTCCGACGACCGGATGATCTGGATCACGTCGTCGATGTCGAGGATCGCCACCAGCAGGCCGTCGACCAGGTGCAACCGCTCGCGGCGGGCCTTGAGGCGGAACTCGGAGCGGCGACGCACCACGGTGATGCGGTGCCCCACCCACACCGCCAGCAGCTCCTTGAGCCCGAGAGTCCGAGGTTCGCCGTCGACGAGCGCGACGTTGTTGATGGAGAAGCTCTCCTCGAGCGGCGTGACCTTGTAGAGCTTCTCGAGCACGGCATCCGGGTTGAAGCCGTTCTTGATCTCGATGACGAGCCGGAGGCCGTGGTGGCGGTCCGTGAGGTCGGTGACGGCGGAGATGCCGTCCAGCTTCTTCGCGGAGACCGCGTCCTTGATCCTCTCGATGACCTTCTCGGGGCCCACGCCGTACGGCAGCTCGGTCACGACGATGCCCTGGCGGCGCGCCGTCACCTTCTCGACGCGGGTGCTCGCGCGGGTGCGAAAGGCGCCCTTGCCGGTCTCGTACGCCTGGCGCACGCCGTCGAGGCCCACGATCTTGCCGCCGGTGGGCAGGTCCGGGCCGGGCACGAACCGCATGAGCTCGTCGAGGCTCGCGCGCGGGTTCGCGAGCAGGTGCCGCGCGGCGGAGACCACTTCGACCAGGTTGTGCGGCGCCATGTTGGTCGCCATGCCCACGGCGATGCCGGCGGCACCGTTGACCAGCAGGTTCGGGACGGCGGCCGGGAGCACCGACGGCTGGGTGAGCTTGTTGTCGTAGTTGGCGACGAAGTCGACGACGCCCTCGTCGAGGTCGGCGGTCATCGCGAGCGCGGCGGGCGCCAGCCGCGCCTCGGTGTAACGCGAGGCCGCCGGCCCGTCGTCGAGCGACCCGAAGTTGCCGTGTCCGTCCACCAGCGGCAGGCGCAACGAGAACGACTGAGCCATGCGGACCAGCGCGTCGTAGATGGCCGTGTCGCCGTGGGGGTGGAGCTTTCCCATGACCTCGCCCACGACGCGGGCGGACTTGACGTAGCCGCGATCGGGCCGCAGCCCCATGTCCTGCATCATGTAGATGATGCGGCGCTGGACGGGCTTGAGCCCGTCGCGTGCGTCGGGGAGCGCACGGGAGTAGATCACCGAGTACGCGTACTCGAGGAACGACGCCTCCATCTCGGCGCTGACGTCGATATCGACGATCTGCGCGTCGGGTGCGTCGGTCATCTGACACCTCATCCTTCGTCTCGTACGGGTCGCGCCCGTATTGTCTCCCGCCCGTCCCACGCCGCCCCGATGCCACGCGGGCCGACCCTCAGGCCGTGCATCGTCCACCCGCGGTCGCCTTCACACCGCCTACGAAGGTGAGACAATAGCGGCCATGTCACACACCCTCGACCAGGCGGTCCGGTTCGCGGGGTACTACCCGGCCCTCGCGACCTCGGTGCTCCGCTCCGCGATCGGCGCCGAGACGGCCCGCGCTCACTTCGTCCACGCCGAGACCACGTTCGACGACCGCGAGGTCCGCCGGCACATGACCGTGCTGGTGGTCACCGACACGCGGCTGCTGCGCGTCCACATGGACGACGGCGCCGGACACGGCGCGGAGGGCGTCCACGAGGCGTCCGCGACCGTCGAGACCACGGCGCTCACCGCGATCCGCAACATGGCGATGACGCACGTGGTCCACGAGCCCGAGCAGTACCGCGAGGGCGACCCGCCCACCGAGCTGGTGCTCGCGGTGGGCGGCTCGGTGCATTCGCGCGTAGACCTCGAGCCGGCCACGTGCGGCGACGAGAGCTGCGACGCGGATCACGGTTACACGGGCACGCTCACCTCGGACGACGTGCTGGTGCGGGTGAGCCTGATCGCCGACGGCGAGGACTCCGTGCGAGCGCTGCAGGACTTCTCCGGGGTGCTTCAGAACGCGATCGGGGCTCGCGGGTGAGCTCCGCTGGACGGCTCGCCGATGCCGGGCTGTCCGTCCCCGACTACGGGGGTCTCGAGTTGGGTGCGGTCCTGCCTGCGGCCCTCGCCGCCGTGGGCGTGGCCGATGCGGTGACCGGCAGGGACGCCGAGGCGGACCGGGTGCGGCTGGGGGTGCCTCGCGCCGAGCACGCCGTGGTGGTGCTGCTCGACGGGTTGGGTCACCTCCAGCTCGACGCGCGGCGCGGGCACGCGCCCTTCCTGCGCTCGACGGAGTCCGAGGTCATCACGGCGGGCTTCCCCACCACCACGGCCACGTCGCTCGCGCTGTTCGGTACAGGCCGCGCGGCGGGCGCGACGGGCATGACCGGCTACACGGCGCACAATCCGCGCACCGGCGAGGCGGCCAACCTGGTGTCGTGGGAGGGCGTGGACGAGCCGGAGGTCTGGCAGCGTGAGCCCTCGCTGCTCGCCGCGGCGCAAAACGCCGGCATCGTCGTCGCCTCGCTGGGCAAGCGCAGGTTCGCCGGCTCGGGGCTCACGCGCGCGGCGCTGTCCGGGGGCGAGTTCGTGGGCGCTGACCGGCTCGCCGCCCGGGTGGACGAGGCGATCACTCGCGCGCGCCGGCCCGGCCTCACGTACCTGTACTGGGGAGAGATCGACGCGGCGGGCCACAAGCACGGCTGGCAGTCCGATGCCTGGGTCGCGGCGCTCGAGGACGCAGACCAAGAGCTTCGGCGGCTGCGCGTCCGCCTCCCGCGCCATGCGGTGATGGTGGTCACGGCCGACCACGGGATGGTCGACGTGACCGGGGCTCCGCGCTGGGACGTCGCGGGCGAGCCTGCCCTGTCGCGAGGCGTGCGGCTCGTGGCGGGGGAGCCTCGCGCCCTTCACCTCCACGTGGACGATGCGGCGGCGGCGGCAGGCGTCGCCGCGCGGTGGAGGGAGACGGTGGGCACCCACGCGGCGGTGCTCGAGCGGGCGGAGGCGATCGACCTGGGGCTGTTCGGCCCCGTCGCGCCGCATGTGGACGAGCGCATCGGCGACGTCGTGGTCGCGATGGCGGGCCGCGCGACGGTCGTGGACTCGCGCACGCAGTCTGATCAGGCCCTGGCGCTGATCGGCGTCCACGGCTCACTGACCCCGGAGGAACTGCTGGTCCCCCTGCTCGTGGCCGGGGACTCCTAGGGGCGGGTCAGCCCTGGTCGTTCTTCGCGCCGAAGACGATCTCGTCCCAGCTGGGGACCGAGGCCCGCCCGCGCTTGGCCGAACGGCGCTCGGCCGGCTCCTCGCTCGCGGTCCGTACGGTCGCGACCGTACGCGCGGGCTCCGGCTTGGGGCGTGCCGCGGGGTGGGCGAATCCGGTCTCCGCCTGCCGCGCGCGGCGTGCGGGCCCGAAGCCCTCGAAGGCGTCCTCGTCCGCGTCGTCATCCTCGTCGGGCTCGGCGACGCCCTCTCGCGTGCCGCGCCGCAGGTCGAGGTCCTCGAGCAGCAGCTCCGTCTGAGTCTCGACGGGGCGCGGCAGCACGATGGCGGATTCGGCGGTGTCGTCATCCGCCTCGGCCGCGGGTTCGGCCTTGAGCACCGGCGTGGCATCCGTGACCGGGGCGGGCGGGCGGCTCGCGTGCAGCGGCGCCACCCTCCCTTCGAGCGCGTCGCGCACTGCACTCAAGTGGCGGCGGGGGATGGGGACGTCCAGCAGTTCGGTCTCGGAGAGCCAGCGGGCCTCCTCATCCTCCGCGGTCACCGTGCGTGCCGTGTGGTCGAAGGTCCACAGCGCTCGCACGCTGCGCCCCGAGACGCGATAGTCCGCCGCGACGTTCCACGGCTCGTCCTGTTCGCGCCACGCGTCCCAGGTCACCATCTCGGGATCGACGCCGCGCGCCGCCAGCCGGTCCGTCACCAGCTCGCCAAGCTGGGGCGCGCTCGGGTCGCGGCCGATCCTGGTCTCGCGGGCGAGGTCCGCGATGTACTGACGCTCGGCGGCCACCGGGGCCTCGTACTTCTCGATGGCGCTCAAGGACGCGCCGGTGAGCTCCGCGAGCTCCGCCCCGCTGAGACCCGCGCGGATCCGCTGCTGAATCTCCCGTGGCGACAGCGTGGGCGAGCCGTCGCCGGCATCGTCGTCCGCGTGTGCGGGCGGGGCGGCGGCGCGGGTGTACCGCACGGCGTGTCGGAGCTCATCGGACAAGGGGAGCTCGAGGCGGTCACCCGACTCGGTCTCCACGACGAGGTGAAGACCGTCCTCCGAGGGACCCACGAGCGTGAGGCGAGTCATGGACTCAGGGTGCCACGCGAGCCCCGGAGCGAGGCCGCGACACCCCGGTCCCGCATGATTGGGCCCGCTCCTACGATGGACTCATGCCCATGCCCGTGGACCTCCTCGACGTTGCTACCGCACTGGCTACCGAGGCCGGCCGCCTCATCATCGACGGGCGGCATGCGGCCCGGGTGGCGCACACCAAGTCGTCGGCCGCCGACGTGGTCACCCAGATGGACCTGGCGGCCGAGCGGTTGGTGCGGGAGCGCCTGGCGCGGCTGCGGCCCGACGACGGCATCCTGGGCGAGGAGGGCGACGATGTCGTGGGCACCACGGGGATCACCTGGGTGGTCGACCCCATCGACGGCACGGTGAACTACCTCTACGGCATCCCGCACTACTCCGTGTCCGTCGCCGCGGTCAGCGGTCACCCCGATCCCGCGCGGTGGACCATCGAGGCGGGCGCCGTGCTCGACGGATCGGGCGTGCTGTGGACGGCGGCTCGAGGCGAGGGCGCGTGGCGGGACGGCGAACGGCTTCACCACCAGGACGGGCCTGGGCTCGCGGGCTCCCTGATCGCGACGGGGTTCCAATACACGGCGGAGCGGCGGGCGCGGCAGGGTCAGGTCGTCGCGCAGATCCTCCCGCGGGTACGCGACATCCGCCGCCTGGGGGCCGCCTCGATCGACCTGTGCCACGTGGCCGCGGGCCTGATCGACGCGTACTACGAGCATGGGCTGAAGCCGTGGGACTTCG
>JAHECE010000287.1 GCA_024641895.1 Actinomycetales bacterium | reverse complement strand
GTCCGGGACCCGGCCGAGCCGCAGGTCCAAGGCGGCGACCGCGAGGGCGGCGAGCCCGACAGCAGCGACCGCAGCGACCGCGGGCAAGCCGGTGGTCGGCCCCGTCGCCGCGGGGCGTGCCAGGACGAGCACGAGCCCGGCGACAGGCATCGCAGCCACGAGCCCGTCGCCGACGAGCGTGAGCGTCCGCCGCGGCAGGTCCGCCGTCTGGACGATCCCGGCGACGGCGACGAGGGCCACCGCCACAGCGGCGGCGCCCACGGCACCCAGGACGAGACCGGCGACGGTACGTGCGGGGAAGGCCAGCACGCCGAGCACCCCACCGCTGGCGCCGACCGCGAACGCCGTGACCGCCGGAACGCGGATGGCTGCGGGACGCAGGAGCGAACGGCGGTCAGCGGGCAGGGGCAGCCACCATGCCGCTTCAGCCGCGCCGAGCGCGACGGGCCCCAGTCGTGACGCGACGGACAGCACGGCGCCGAGGATCGCGACGATGGCGAGGATCGCGGCCCAGGCCGGGTCGAGCACGGCATCGGGCACGGCGTCGGGCCGTGACCACTCGTCGACCAGCTGGCCTGCGGCGCCCATCGCCATCGTGACGCCGACGACCGTGCTGAACACCAGGACGTAGAGATCGCTGAGCACCTCGCCGGCCCCCGCGCCTGTGCGCAACCGGGTCGTGCGTCGGGTGAGGGCGCGCATCGCACGCCCCGACGGCAGGGGACGGTCGGCCACAGGCCCGAGCATCGCGACGTCGTCCACGCCGGCGAGCGGCGCCTCGCCGGCGCTCACAGCGCCTCGAGCGCAGCCGCACCCTGCTCAGCCGTCAGCTCGACGGAAGCGTCGTCGGCGACGAGCAGCGTGCGGGTGGCCGCTTTGCGGATCAGCCGCGGGTCGTGGGAGGCCACGAGCACCGCCCCACCGGCGCGCCGCTCTGCGACGAGCCGGGCGATGAGCCGGTCGCGCATCCCGGCGTCGAGCCGCTGCTCCGGTTCGTCGAGCACGAGCAGACGGCGAGGCCGGACGAACGCCGAGGCGAGCAGAAGACGCCGCCGCTGTCCGGACGAGAGTGCCGTCGGCAGGTGCTCGGCCCGTTCGGCGAGCCCGAACTCCTCGATCACGTCATGGACCGTGGCAGCCGGGTCGGTCACTCCGTGCCCTCGGGCCGTGAGGGTGAGGTGCTCGGCGACCGTGAGGGCGGGGAAGTAGGCGTCGTCGTCGAGGACTCCTGCGACCGCGCGGCGGTGTTCCACGCTCCGCTCGTCCACCCCGGTGCCAAGCACGTCCAGGCTGCCGGCGAGCGGCTCGAGCAGGCCGAGCACGCACCGCAGCAGCGTGGACTTCCCGGTCCCGTTGGCGCCGATGACGGCGACGACGTCGCCCGTGGATACGGTGAAGGTGAGGGGCGCGCACACCGGGGACTCATCGGCGTAGCCGATGCTGAGCCCACGGGCGCGAACGAGGACACGGCGGCGAGCGGGCGGCACCGCGACAGCGTAGGCCCACGCTCGCTGGAGGCATTGCACGCCGCCCTGGCCGGTCATGCGACCGATCGCAGCGGCGAGCGCCGGGTCCGCCACCAGGGCGGTTCGACGCAACCACGGAGGCTGCGGGCTCGCGCACCGCCAGGGGGAGCCACCCGGCTGCGGGTCGCAGGCCGGCGAGTCTGTCTGCCGCGCGCTGAGTCCGGTGCTCAGCTGGGCAGTGGGTCCCGCCCGGACGGGCGCTCGCCTCAGCGCGCCCGTGGAGTGAGGGTCGCGATCTCGGATCCGTAGAGGGAGTACGGCGGTGGGTCGTTGTCGAACTGCGGGTTGTACGCCGGCTCGGTTCCGGCCTGGAACAGGACGATGATGTCGGAGCCCCCGAACGTGAAGTACCCGAACTCGTCACCCTTGAGGCACTCCGCCCCGGTGGCGTGGGTCATGTTCACTCCTGAGACCTGGCACATGCCTACGGGGATGACGGCGACGACGCCGACGTCCCCCATGGGCGAATCGGCGGTGTCGATCGTGAGGATCCCGCGAGCCTGGGCGAACTCGTAGGCGCCGTTCGAGGCGTCGTACGCCTGGAACTGCTGCTGCGCAAGCTGCACCTTCAGGTAGACCCTGCCGTGGACCGGATAGCACTCCTTGACCGTCCCTGCCACGGGCGTGTGGAAGCGGTGATACGAGTACGGGCCGAGGAAGAAGTGGATGAAGTAGCCGCCCGCGAAGGCATCGGCGTACTGGCTGCCCGCGAGGAGGTCACAGACGTTGGCGTAGGTGTGCGTCCCCTTGATGGTGATCGGCGGGATGCCCGAGTCGGCGTCGATGTCGTACCGCTGCTTGTAGGTGCAGTCGGCGGGCGCCGCCGCGACGGTGTTCGTCGTCGGTGACACGACGGGTCGCAGCCCAGGGTTCAGCTCGCGTGCGAAGAACTGGTTGAACGTCAACCAGCCACTGGGGTTGTTCGGCCTCCCGTCGATGAGGGAGTCCGAGACGCGGTACTTCGGGGCGTCCGCCTCGAAGGTGCCAAGGACGGTGTCGTCGAACGACTCGGTCGTGTCGAGGAACTCCCCCCAGGCGCCTGCGTAGTCGACCAGCCACGCGCTGAACCACGGGATGTCCTGGACGACCTGCGCCTCCAGGCCGACAGGCTGGTCGATGAGCCAGTAGAAGTGGCAGAGCCGGTCGTACACCTCCTGGTGCTCGGAGGTCCCCGGGTCGAGCCACGCCGGGTCGGAGCTCTCCTGCGGGATCCACCGCGCGAAGTCGACCAGGAACTCCAGGTACTCCCCCAGGGTCGTCGGCCACGGAAGGGCTGCCACGAGCGCCGGGGTCAGGCCCCTGCGTGCCTTCGCGGCTGCCGCTGCGAGGCTCGCTTCGAGCATGGTCACGAAGTCGGGGTCACCCGTGTGCTCGATGAGCGCCGCCAGGCGGGGCATGCTCTCACGTTCTGGGCGCGTCGCCGGTCGCACGTTCATGCGGGTCTCCCCTGGCCGAATGGGCATCGTCCGGGGCCTGCGCTGGCAGGAAACGCGATCGACGAC
>JAHECE010000286.1:2135-3029 GCA_024641895.1 Actinomycetales bacterium | reverse complement strand
GGTCGGACGACCCCTCCGACGGAGGGCCGGCGCGCACGGCTCTCGTCGTCGCGGGGTCGGCGGGTGCCGCGTGGACCCTGCTGTCTGCCGCGCGGCTCGTGCTCGACTACGCGACCATCGTCGGGGAGGCGCCCACCGCCCCCACGTCCGACGAACAGCTCGGGCTGTTCGTCACCGAGCTCTCGCTCGGCCGGATCCTGCTGTCGCTGGCCCTCCTGGCGGCCCTGACCTCGACACTTGCCTTCGCGGCCGGCGGCCCGACGGGTGCCGCCTGGGCCCTCGTACCCGCCGGGGTCGCCCTCGGCCTGCTCGCCGAGGCCGGCCACGCCACCGGGACGTCCAGCCACGACCTCGCGGTCTCGGCCATGGGCCTGCACCTCGGCGGCGCCGCCGTGTGGATCGGGGGCCTGGCTACGTTGATCATCCTGGCCGGCCGGCTCGGGCCGGGCCTCGGGGCAGCGGTCGCGCGGTTCTCGACCCTGGCGCTATGGGCGTTCCTCGCCGTCGCGATCTCGGGGACGACCAGTGCCTGGGTCCGGGTCGGCGACGTGGCCGCGCTCGCGACGCCCTACGGGCGCCTGGTGATCGTCAAGGTCCTGCTGATCGGCGTGCTCGGCGCCGTCGGCTACGTCCACCGGCGCGCCACCGTCGCGCGGCTGAGCGCCGTGCCGCGCGCGCGCTCAGGAGCACCTGCCGGCCGGCGGAGCGTCCCGGCCGCGTTCTGGCGGCTCGCGGCCGCCGAGCTGATGGTCATGGGCGCGGTCAGCGGCGTGGCTGTGGCGCTCGCGGGCAGTGAACCGCCTGTCCCGCAGCAACCACCGGCGGTGCCGACGCCGACCGAGGCGATCACCGGGTACGCCGTGCCTCCGTACCCGACGCCCGAGACCTGGCTGA
>JAHECE010000286.1:618-2125 GCA_024641895.1 Actinomycetales bacterium | reverse complement strand
GCGACCGGACGCCGTCTTCGGCCTGCTCGCCCTCACGATGGTCGTCGTCTACGTCCGCTGGGTGAAGCGCCTGCGACGGCGGGGCGATGCCTGGCCCATGGGTCGCACGGTGAGCTGGGCGCTCGGCGCCGTCACGCTCTTCTGGGTCACGAACGGCTGGCCCGCCGTCTACGGTCCGGTGCTCTTCAGTGCGCACATGTTCCTGCACATGGTCCTGGCCATGGTCACGCCTGTGCTGTTCGTGCTTGCCGCGCCGGTCACGCTCGCCCTGCGGGCCCTGCCGATCCGTCGGGACGGCTCGCGCGGGCCTCGGGAGTGGCTCCTCTGGGTCGTGGAGTCCTGGGTGGGTCGAATCGTCGCCAACCCGCTGGTCGCGGCCGTGGGCTTCATCGCCAGCATGATCGTCTTCTACATGACTCCGCTCTTCGACGTCGCGCTGTCGTCGCACGCGGGTCACCTCGTCATGGTCGTGCACTTCTCGCTCGTCGGGTACCTCTTCGCCAACGCGCTCATCGGCATCGACCCCGGTCCTCGCCGGCCCGCCTACCCGATCCGGCTCGTGATGCTGTTCGCGACGGTGGCGTTCCACGCCTTCTTCGGCGTCGCCCTTGCCGAGTCGTCCGTGCTGCTCGCGGCCGACTGGTATGGCGCGCTCGGCCTGCCCTGGTGGGTGGACGCGCTCGCGGACCAGCAGCAGGGCGCGAACCTTGCGTGGGCGATCGGTGAAGCCCCGACGCTGGCGCTCGCGGCCGCCGTCGCCGTGCGTTGGGCCCGCGAGGACGAGCGGACGGCGCGGCGCTCGGACCGGGCTGCCACCCGTGACGGGGAGTCCGAGCTGGCCGCCTACAACGCGATGCTCGCCCGGCTCGCGCAGCGGGACGAGCCGGGCCGCGACGGCTCGGGGCGGGACGGCTGACGCCGCTACGGCGTCGGCGTCGGGTCGCTGCCCGTGCCCTCGCCGTCAGGGCTGCCGTCGACGGCGGTCATGACGAGCCGCTCCAGGGCGACGTCGGACCCGCTCGCGACGATGAGGATCCCCTGGTCGGGCAGGATCCGCATGGACGTGAGCTCGAGGCCCGGGGGAAGGGGTGCGAGCGGGATCGCGAGCTCGTCGAGCGCCGCGCGCAGGGCGGCGGGGAGGTCGTCGACGGAGAGCGTGATCCCTGCAATCGAGACGAGTCGAGGCTGGAGGGCGATCGCCTGGCTCGACGGCGCGGGCTTGAGGACCGCCTCGACCGGGAGCCCGAGGAAGCTGGCCGACGCCACGACGGCCGAGCCCCGGATCCGCACGGTGATGTCGAGGCCGCGGTCGGAGAGGCCCGACTGCTCGACGGCGGCCTGAAGCGTGCTCTCGGGGATCGTCGCGCTGAGCTCCGCGCTCCGGGCCACGTAGGGAGCGGTGGTGCGGACCCCGCGCGCGACGCCGTGCACGTCTTTCAGCTCGAGGCCGTCGATGGTCGCCGTGCTGCTCGTGATGCTGACCTCGGTGAGGCGGCCGATCAGGAGC
>JAHECE010000286.1:0-608 GCA_024641895.1 Actinomycetales bacterium | reverse complement strand
GCGTGAGATAGGGGAAGCCCTCGATCCGGACCTCGGCGTCGGGTCCGAGCTCGAAGCCGGCTGAGCCCAGGTCGGCGGAGATGCCGCGCGCGGTGGCGCCCACGGCCATCCGGTCGACCAGCCAGGTCATTCCGAGCAGCGCGATGCCGACGATGACGAGTACGGCCACGGTGCGCTTCACCGGGTCAGCCTATGACCGGCTGGGATGGACGGGGCAGGGCCGCTCGGTCGGGGTCTGGGTGCGCCGGATGCCTGCTGCGGGGTCCGGGCGGCAAACGGCTCAGGCGAGCCGGTGGACGGCGTGCACGATGGGCACGTCGCCGTCGAGCCACGGCACCGCGTGCCAGCTGTCGGGCTCGAGCCAGCGGATCTCGTCGTGGTCGAGCAGCGGCGCGGGCTCCCCGGCGTCGATCTGGGCGAGCCAGACGCGCATGAGGTGCTGGGCCGTGATGGGCCACGCGCCGTCGGCGGGGCCCGGCACCTCGCGACCGATGCGAATCACGACGCCGAGCTCCTCCGCCAGCTCACGGTGCAGGGCTTCATGGTGGGTCTCGCCGGGCTCGACCTTCCCGCCCGGGAACTCCCACCGGCCCGCGAGGGACTTGGGT
>JAHECE010000285.1 GCA_024641895.1 Actinomycetales bacterium | reverse complement strand
CGCGAGCGTAGCGGCGCCCGGTCACCAGGCCCCTCGGGCGCGTGCAGGACTGCGACGCCCGCAGGACCGAGCCCGTCCAGAACGACCGGCTCGGGAAGAGGGGTCACGCGGTGAGGGGTACGGGCACCGACTCCCTGGGTTGTTCGGGGCGCTCACCCGGCGCAGGCTCGAGGAGAGGAAGCGCTCGTGCCCACACGAGACAAGGCGATGACTAGCGGACGGGGTCGCCCCGGCCGCGGACCCCCGGCTGCAGGCTCCGTGGGGCCGAACACCGCCCAGGGACGACGCCGATCGCCAGGGGTATCGGCGACCTGAGCCGCACGAACAGGCCCGCATCACCGTGGGTGCACTTCCCCATCAGTGGCGGGTGCCGCTGAGGTCGCACACCAAGGACTTGGGGCCTCTGGTCGCGCTGTCCGAAGCGCGATCGAATGGGCACATGGCCGATGCGAGATCGACGTGGAACGACGCAGGGGAGCGATTCCAGGTCCTGGGCGCTTCCCTCAAGCAGCACTACCGGCAGCAGCGAGGCGACGAGGCTGACCGCGACAAGGGGCAGGCCGCCGACGCGTTCACCAAGGCCGGCGACGCGCTGCAAGCCGCGTTCGACACCTTGGCGACCGCTGCCAGCGACCCGACCGTCAAGCACGAGGTGAAGCAGGCCAGCATCTCGGTCGCAGACGCCCTCGCAGCCACGTTCGCCGAGGTCTCAGACGACCTCCGTAGGGCGTTCGAGAGCGCACCCCCGGCCGCGGAACCGGGTGCCGCGGAGCAGTCCCCGCAGGACCGGAAGGAACCGGGCGCATCGACGTGACCTCGTCGGTCGAGACGTAGCCCGCGAGATCACCCCGGCCCGTGGACGCTTTCCGCACCGGCCGACGGATCGTCCTGCACCTGTCCTCCCGCGCGCCCTGGGCCGAAGTGCACATCACCGCGATCACCCGGCTCCGGTCCCCGTCGGCATGGCCGCGCCGGCCTGCTGTTGACGCCGTGTCGGCCCCCGGGCAGGCCGACGAGACCGCCGCCGAAGGTCGGGTCAGCGAAGGGGCGGCAGGGTGCCGGGAGGTCTCGCCGTCGTGCGGCCCGAACCGCTCAGGCGGACTCGCGGACCACGAGAGTCACGGACTCCGACCGCGGAACCCGGGGTAACGGCTCACCATCGATGCCGGCGCGCACGAGCTGTGCGAGGTGCTTCGCGGAGACGTCGACGTTCTGGTCGATCGTCGTGAGCGGCGGGTCCGCGAAGGGCGCGAGCGGGATGTTGTCGACGCCGATCAGCGCGAGATCCTCGGGCGCACGGAGGCCGGCCCGACGCATGCCGGCGAGCACGACGAACGCGATCTCGTCGTTGTAGGCGCAGACCGCCGTGACACGTGGCTCGCGGGCGCGCCACTCCTCCACGGCGGCCTGAGCGGCTGCAGCGTCGGCCTCGATCCACTGCACGTCGGGCAGGTCGAGGCCGAGCTCGACGCAGGACATCCGGACCCCCTCGAGCCGGAGCCGGAGGAACTCCTCGACCTGCGCGTCCGCCGCGGCCGCGTAGCCGATGTGCCGGTGACCGGCCATTGCCAGGTGCTCCACCTGGAGGCGCCCGACGAGCAGCTGCGGCAGGCTCAGCGTCGACTCCTCCCGGCGGGGGGAGAGCAGCGCCTCGGCGAGGAAGATGCCGGCCCCCTCGAGCGCGGCGCGCTCCTCGCGGCCCATCGCGACCATCGAGACGACGGCGGCCGGCATGACCTGCCGCCAGAGCAGCGTGAGGTCTTCGCCGTCGTCGACGCGGCGCGTGACGAGGCCGAGACCGCGCTCCTTGAGCTCAGCCTCGAGGCATTCGATGAAGGCGCCGACCACGGGACCGATCGGCACGTGCGGCAGGATGAGCAGGACGGCGCCGCTGGTCCCCATCCGCAGGGCCCGGGCGGCGGCCGACGGCGCGTAGCCGAGGTCCTGGACCGCCCTGAGCACACGCTCACGCGTAGCCGGCGAGATCTTCTGGTTCGGGTTGTCGTTGATGACGTAAGACACGGTGGCCTGGGAGACCCCGGCGACCTCCGCGACGTCGCGCGCGGTGACCCTCGCCACAGACCCTCCCGACCTCGCCCGTGCCGCCACCACGAGACCAGGGCCTCACGCCTGGTGCCCTATCGGCGACCGACGGGCACCACCCGGCCGGTGAACAGCTTAACCGTAACAGTGACGCCACCGGCATTCGCTGCGGCGCACGGGCGCAGCCGTCCGGGCCACGGGCCCGCCGAAGGCCCCGCGACTCCGGCCGTCACTTGCGGGAAGACGGGAGCTTCGACTGGATCCACTGGACGAGGTCGGAGCTGCTGCGGGTCTGCAGCCACACGCGGCCCGGGCCCACGAAGTCCGTCACGAGGCCCTCTCCGCCGAGGATGGTGGACTTCCAGCTGCCCGCCTTGCGGACGCTGTACTGAACCGACTCGTCGAAGGCGACGAGGTGCCCGGTGTCCAGGGTCAGCTTCTCCCCAGGGGCCAGCTGGGCGAACCGGATCGCGCCGTACGCGGACATGAGCAGATCGCCCTGCCCGGTGCAGCGCAGCAGGACGAGGCCTTCACCGCTGAAAAAGGTCTTGCCGCCGCCCCACTTGGCATCGACGTCGACGTTCGGGTCGGACGCGATCCATGATCCCGACTGCACGAGGAGCGCGCCCGGGCCGTCGAGCGAGGCGACGGTCATGTCACCGGGGAGCGCCGCGGCAACCCCGACGAGCCCGCCGGTGGCCGAGGTGAAGTCGTTGACGAAGAAGCTCTCGCCGCCGATGGACCGGCGCAGGCCCTTCATGAAGCCGCCCTGGGTGGACGTCGACATCTCGACGTCGCCGCGGGTCATGGCCATCGCCCCCGCCTCGACGCGCACCTTCCCACCCGGGGGCAGGGTGATCTCGCCGAAGGCGAAGGCTGGTCCTGAGTTCATCTCCACCTGCACGGCACTGGCTCCTTGGGCTCGGGGTGCGCGGCGTAGGGCCGCGAAGTCCTCCAGAGTAGTTCGGAGTGCAACAGGCCGAGGC
>JAHECE010000284.1 GCA_024641895.1 Actinomycetales bacterium | reverse complement strand
CCGACGTCTCCGGCGCGCTCGAGACTGCGCTCGCCAGGGTGTCGCGATGAGCATCGCCGGGCGCTCGGTCATCGGACTGATCCGTGGATACCAGCTGGTGATCTCGCCCCTGACGGGCCCTAGGTGCAAGTACTACCCTTCTTGCTCCCACTACGGCATCGAGGCCGTGCGCACGCATGGCGCCCTCGTGGGCAGCGGCCTCGCAGCGTGGCGCGTGCTGCGCTGCAACCCCTGGAGCAACGGCGGCGTCGATGACGTGCCTGCCCCGGGGGAGCGCCTATTTCGTCTAGCGAGGAATAATTCCGCGATGACGACCCCACAGACCTCCTCCAACCCGATCTAAGGACAATCGTGGATTTCTTCGCCTGGCTGCGGCCGCTCGAATGGGTGGTCGCCAACATCATGGTGATCTGGCATCAGATCTGGGAGTTCCTGGGGCTCGACCCCGCCTCGGGTCTCACCTGGGCCCTCTCCATCGTGGGCCTCGTCGCCACCATCCGCGCCGCCCTGATCCCGCTCTTCGTCAAGCAGATCAAGGCGTCTCGAGCGATGCAGATGATCGCGCCCGACCTTAAGAAGGTCCAGGAGAAGTACAAGGGCAAGAAGGATCAGGCCTCTCGCGAGGCGATGAGCCGCGAGACGATGGAGTTGTACAGCAAGCACAAGACGAACCCGTTCTCCTCGTGCCTTCCCATGCTGGTGCAGGCGCCCATCTTCTTCGCCCTGTTCCGCGTGCTCAACTATCGACTCGAGGGCAACGGTACGGGGAGCCAGGGTGGCGGCATCGGCCTGCTGACGGACGAACTCGCCCAGCAGGCGCAGGACGCGACGCTGTTCGGTGCCAAGCTCTCCGACAGCTTCCTGGAGGCCGGTAGCCCGCTGAGCGCCAAGATCCTTTCGGCCGTGCTCATCGTCGCGATGGTAGCCACCACGTTCCTGACGCAGCGCCAGCTCACCCGCAAGAACATGCCCGAGGCCGCCCTCACCGGTCCGATGGCGCAGCAGCAGAAGATCCTGATGTACGCGCTGCCCTTCATCTTCGTCATCACCGGACCCAACTTCCCCGTCGGTGTCCTCATCTACTGGACCACCACCAACCTGTGGACCATGGGCCAACAGTTCTACGTGATCCGCAACAACCCCACACCGGGCTCCGAGGCCGAGCGTCACTACAAGGAGCGCATCGCCGCCAAGCAGGCCAAGCGCGCCCTCCGCCGCGGAGAGGACGCCTCGACCGTCGTGATCGAGCAGCCGCCGGTCGAGGAGCCCAAGCGCTCCGGCCAGCGTCAGCAGCCCAAGCGCAAGAACCGTGGAGGTGGCAAGCCACCGGCCGCCCCCTCCGTCGATGACCAGAACAAGGACTCAGAATGACCGACAGCATCAAGAAGCTCGACGCCGAGGGCGATGCCGCGGCCGACTTCCTCGAGGAGCTCCTCGACATCCTGGACATGGACGGGGACATCGACATCTCCGTCGAGGCGGGCCGTGCCAAGGTCGCCATCGTCTCGGAGGGACCCAGCCAGGACCTCAAGCGCCTGGTGGGACCCGAGGGTGAGGTGCTGGAGGCTCTCCAGGATCTGACCCGGCTGGCCGTGCAGGCCGACACGGGCGAGGTCAGCAGGCTCATGCTCGACATCGCTGAATTCCGGGCAGGCCGGCGGGAGCGGCTGGCCGAGATCGCACGGGAGGCGATCGCGGAGGTGCGCGAGTCTGGAGAGCGCGTCTCCCTCGAGCCGATGAACGCCTTCGAGCGCAAGGTGGTCCACGACGTGGTTCTCGAGGCCGGGCTGGCCTCCGAGTCCGAGGGGGAGGACCCGCAGCGCTACGTCGTCATCCTGCCCGCCTGACGTTTCACGTGAAACATCGATGACCGACGTGACCCTGGCCGACGACCCGCTCCACGGCAGCCCAGCGGTCCGTGAGCACTTCGGCGACGCCTACCCGCGGGTCCTGGAGTTCGCCACGATGCTCGCGGCGGAGGGCGTGGAAAGGGGCCTCATCGGCCCCCGTGAGGTCACCCGCCTGTGGGAGCGCCACATCCTCAACTCGGCCGCCCTGTCTCCCTACCTCCCCGCCGGCGTGGTCGCCGACGTCGGCTCCGGGGCCGGCCTGCCGGGCATGGTGCTCGCCGCGATGGATCCGAACCGTGACTACGTCCTGATCGAGCCCATGGAGCGACGCACGCAATGGCTGCTCGAGTCCGCGCGCGAATGCGGCATCGACAACGTGCGCGTGATCCGGGGTCGCGCCGAGGAGGTCGCGGAGTCTGTCCAGGCCGATGTGGTCACGGCCCGCGCGGTCGCAGCCATCGACAAGCTGGTCAAGTGGTGCGCGCCGCTGCTGACGCCGAATGGCCGGCTGGTGCTTCTCAAGGGGCGCAGCGCAGCCGACGAGCTCGAGCGAGCCAAATACAGCCTCCGCAAGCAGCGATTCACCGGGGAAATCCACCAAGCCGGCACCATCGAGGGTGTCGAGCCCACCACTGTCGTGGTGTTGAGCCGAAGTTGATCTCCACAGGGTTGTCCACAGCGATTTACGCCTGAGACGGCGACTCAGGCGCCATTTCTCCACAGGCCGGGAGCCTCGCACGGGGGCCGGTCGGTCCCCCCGCGAGCCACCATCGGCGCCCCCCGCACGCTGCCGCTGCGGTAGAGTCGGCACCCTGTGACGTTGACGGTCACCAACCGGGGAGACCCGGGCCGGCGCGCGGTGACGAGCGCCTTGCGCAGGGACCGTTTCACGTGAAACATGGTGTGAGGCGCGGCCCCCAGGCCGCCGCCCGGGGGAGACAAGAGGGGATCTGCGTGTCGCTCGACAGAACGCATGGACCGGGGCTCCGCAACGATGAGCCGGGACGCGAGGGTTCCAATGTTTCACGTGAAACACCGGATCCGTTCGACGGCCTCTCCCAGGACGACGACAGCCCTCTGGCCGCCGAGATGATGGCCACCGAGCGCACCCGCCGCGCCCTCGAGGCCGCCTCGTTCCCACGGCCGCCGCGCACCAGAGTCATCGCGGTGTCGAACCAGAA
>JAHECE010000283.1 GCA_024641895.1 Actinomycetales bacterium | reverse complement strand
CACGGCGGCGCGCCGATGAGCGCGATGATGGGCGGCGACTTCTCCATCGCCGGCGACGACGGGCCCGTGACTTCGCTGGATGAGGCGCGCGGGCGAGCACAGTCGTTCGCCGACCGTCTCGGCCTGGACGTCGGTGAGGTGATGCAGTTCTCCAACGGCTACTACGCCGAGCTGCTCACCGCCGACGGGCAGGGCGCCACCGAGGTGCTCATCGACCCCGATTCCGGGGCCGTGGGGATCGAGTACGGGCCGGCGATGATGTGGAACACCGAGTACGGCATGCACGCCCGCGGCGCCGAGAGGGATGCCCGCGTGTCGCCCGACCAGGCTCAGGCCGTGGCCCAGGAGTGGCTCGAGCGCACCCGGCCGGGCCGCAGGGCGGGCGAGGCCGAAGCCTTTCCCGGCTACTACACGCTGCACACCTTCAAAGACGGTGAGATCGAGGGGATGCTCTCGGTGAACGCCACGACGAGCGCCGTCTGGTACCACACGTGGCACGGCACCTTCACCGCGATGTCCGAAGACGTGTCCGGGTAGGTGAGTAGACCGGGTCGCGGCCCGATCCACTCGGCTCAGAACCCGCAGGGCGAGGTAGCGCCGAGACCGTGCCCACTTCCAGGTCACCTCGGCGCGCCGGGATCCTTCTGGTCCTGCGGGGACTGCTCTGCGGCACCCGCTTCGGCGGCCGGAAACGGCGGTGCGGTTGAGGCTTGTGTCCATGCGGTCGGAAGGGGCCCACCACTGACCCGTCGACGGGCCCGGCTCACCCGTCGATCAGGGCAGCCCGCGTCGCAGAGCAACGAGCGGCGGCGTTGACGAGGAGGCCCGGACGACGAGCTCGGGCCGCAGCACCGGGTGCTCGTGCTGATGGCCGCCCTCCCGGCCGGCGTCGTCCAGGAGAAGCGTGACGGCCAGACGTCCGAGCTCACGCCTCGGTTGGCGGACGCTGGAGAGCGGGACCGCGGCGGCGGCGGCGAACTCGATGTCGTCGTACCCGACGAGCGCGATCTCGTCGGGTACGACGTGTCCCTGGCCGGTGAGCGCCTGGAGCATGCCGAGGGCAAGCAGGTCGTTGGCGCAGAAGGCGGCAGTCGGTCGTCGCCGCTCGGGGATGCCGAGCAGCCGCTGGGCCGCCAGCCGTCCGCTCTCGACGTCGAGTCGCTGCGAGTCGAGGAGCAGGATTTCCCCGTCCGCGCCCTCGCGCGTCGCGTCGACGGCGCCCCGGTAGCGGTCGGCGACCTGGGGCATCGCGTTCGGCGAGCCGACGAAGGCGATGCGTTCGTGCCCCTGGGCGATCAGGTGCTCGGCTGCGAGGCGACCACCTTCGACATCGTCGACGCCCACGCTGCACAGGATGTCGCCCGGTGCCGCCACCCGGTCGACGAGGACGACGGGGACGCCCCGGTCAGCCAGCGCGACCAGCCGAGGGTTCGCGGCATCGATCGGAGTGATCAGCACGCCGTGGACGCGCTGCTCGAGGAGCAGCTCGAGGAAGCCGTCCTCACGGTCCCTTTCCGAGTCCGCGTCGCAGAGCACGAGGGCGAGTCCGGCGGCCTGAGCGACACCCTCGGCCCCGCGGGCGATGTCGGTGAAGAACGGGTTCCCGACGTCGGGTACCACGTACGCCAGGAGGCGACTCTTGCCGGCGCGCAGCTGCCGCGCGGACTCGTTGCGCACAAAACCGAGCTCCACCATGGCTCGCTCGACCTTCGCGCGGGTCGAGGACCGGACGGACCCCGGACGGTTCAGGGCGTTGGAGACCGTGCCGACCGAGACGCCTGCACGCTCGGCCACGTCCTTGATCCCGACGGTACCCATGGCTTCCTCCATGAAACGGTTCATGCAGATTCTAGCGCGCCCTCCCGGCTCGCAAGCCTCTTGACCCGCCCGCAGTGGAGCGCTACCTTAGGGATCAGTTGAATCGTTTCAACTTTCCGGCCGTTCAGACCACCACGATCGCGAGGACACCCGATGCCGCTCACCGACAGCACCACGACGGCCGCGCTGGGGCAGCTGGCCCACCAGGCCATCGAGGTCCCCTCATGGGCGTTCGGGAACTCAGGGACCCGGTTCAAGGTCTTCTCGACTCCTGGGGTTCCTCGGGACCCGTTCGAGAAGATCAGCGATGCCGGGCAGGTCCAGCGCTACACCGGCGTCGTCCCCCGGGTGTCTCTGCACATCCCGTGGGACCGGGTCGATAACTACGAGAAGCTCGCCGAGCACGCCGCCGCCAACGGAGTGCGGATCGGCGCGATCAACTCCAACCTGTTCCAGGACGACGAGTACAAGCTGGGCTCCCTGACCCACGCCGACCCCCGGGTCCGGGCCAAGGCCATCGCGCACCACGGCGAGTGCATCGACATCATGCGGGCCACCGGCTCGAAGGACCTGAAGATCTGGCTCCCGGACGGGACCAACTACCCGGGCCAGGACGACATCCGATCGAGGCAGGACCGGCTGGCGGAGTCGTTGCAGGAGATCTACGCCCTGCTCGACGAGGACCAGCGGTTGCTGTTGGAGTACAAGATCTTCGAGCCGTACTTCTACACGATGGACATCCCGGACTGGGGCACGTCCCTGGTCCACTGCCTGGCCCTGGGTGAGCGCGCCCAGGTGGTCCTGGACACGGGCCACCACGCGCCGAGCACGAACATCGAGTTCATCGTCGCCCAGCTGCTACGCCTCGGCAGGCTCGGGGCCTTCGACTTCAACTCCCGCAACTACGCCGACGACGACCTGATCGTGGGGTCGGCTGACCCGTTCCAGCTGTTCCGGATCATGAACGAGATCGTCCGCTCCGGCGCCCTGGCCCCGGAGTCCGGGGTGAACTTCATGCTCGACCAGTGCCACAACATCGAGGAGAAGATCCCCGGCCAGATCCGTTCGGTGATGAACGTCCAGGAGGCCACCGCGAAGGCGCTGCTCGTGGACCGCGATGCGCTGGCCGCGGCCGAGCGCGCCGGCGATGTGCTCGGTGCGCACGGCGTCCTGATGGACGCCTTCGGCACCGACGTGCGGCCCCTGCTGGCCGAGC
>JAHECE010000069.1 GCA_024641895.1 Actinomycetales bacterium | reverse complement strand
CCGCCGTCACCATCTCGTCCGCGAGCGCGTCCTCCCCCCAGGTTCGGACCTGCTCGAGATCCTCCTGGCTGAGCTCCACGCCGAACTGGTTCGGGACGATCGTGCGTTCGCGCGTGACGGCAGCGGCGCGGTCGTCCATCTGCCGGCGGATCGCGCTGGCGATCTCCACCGGCTTGACCTCGCTGCGGAACGCCTTGGCGAACGCGCCGCTGACGACGCGTTCGACGCCCTTCTCGAAGCGGTCGAGAACTCCCACGTGCACCTCCTCGCAGAGCTCGAGCCGGCCGGACCGTGCCGGTACGTCGCAGCGATGCGCAGTGCCAGCGTGAGCGATCGTAACGATGTCCCCGCCCGATGGGGCTCTCCCGGGCGCGCGAGCCCTGATTCGTCGCGTGGAGCGCGTCGTCGGAGACGAGGCCGGACCCGCGCTGGGGCGGGACCGGCCGGCCTCCGACCGCTGGTGGGCGGGCTCGGGAACTCGTTCGCTGCGTGCTAGCCTTGCGCGCGGTTTGCACCACTTCGCGCGAGTGGCGGAATAGGCAGACGCGCACGGTTCAGGTCCGTGTGCCCGTAAGGGCGTGGGGGTTCAACTCCCCCCTCGCGCACTGATCGAAGGGCCCCTGACCAGGAGTAACGCCTCGGTTAGGGGCCCTTCGCATGGGCCTACGCACCACTGTGTGCACCAATTGCAGATACGGCGAATGCCGCGGCGTCGGCGAGCCCCTGGGCGCGCCGGTAAGGACCGGGCCCCGGCGCATCTACGTGCGGGACGCTGGGCGGTGCGCGACCTCGATCGGCGCGGCACAGCGAGCCTCACCTCGCCGTGCGGCTGGAGGTGACTTCCGCTTCAACGAGCGACCCTCGCCCCAGCACTCCGACACCGGACTGCACGATCCCAGCTCCGGCCGGGCGCGGGCCGCTTCGGTATGCAAGCGACACGGCAGCACGGGCTGGCACAGGGCGCACAGGACGGCCGGGCCCCCGTGCCCGGAATCTCACAGGACGTCGTGCTGTCACGCGGCGGCGGCGGACGGGTGATGTTCGCATCCCGGGCGCCCGTGCAGTCAACGGGCGGGACGACCGTTGACGGGCACAGCGCTTCAGAGGAACGTGTCGCGCAGTTCCCAGGTCGCCGCGACGAAGTCAGGAAGCTTCGATGAAGAAGTACCGAACTGTGCTGTCCGCACTTGCCGCGCTGGCCCTGGTGCCGGTGATGGCGATCAGCGCCCAGGCGGCGGCGCCGTCCAACGACACCGTCGCCGGGGCCACCGTCGTGACCGGGCCGTTGCCGCAGACCCTCACCGAGAACACGACCGAGGCCACCACCGACCTCCAGGACGCCCAGTTGAACGAGTTCTGCGGGGCGCCCTACACCAACGCCAGCGTCTGGTTCGCCTACACCGCCGATGACGGCGGTCCCGGGTTCGTCGTGACGATGGAGAACTCCGACTACTCCGGGGGGTTCCTGGTCTTCGAGGGGTCCCCCACGCCCGAAGGCCTGGTCGGCTGCGGGCCGACCACGGTCGCCGTCTACACCCAACCGGGCTCGACGTACTACGTGATGGCGATCTCCGACACGCCGGTCAACGGCGGCGACCTCGAGGTCACGTTCTCCCCCGCGCCGCCCTCACCGCAGATCAGCCTCCAGGTGAACCCGACCGGGCAGGCGTTCAAGGACGGCTCGGCCGTCCTGCGCGGCACGTACTCGTGCACCAACGCCTATGACGGCGGAATCGACGGAACGCTCACCCAACGCGTCGGCCGGATCAAGATCACCGGGTACTTCTCCTTCTACCCGGTGGTCTGCGACGGCACGTCCCAGCCCTGGGAGGCGATCGTGGTCAGCGACAACGGCCTCTTCGCCGGCGGCAAGAGCGCCAGCGTGACGTACGCCTACGCCTGCGGAGACTTCGAGTGCGCCTCCGGGTACGCCGAGCAGAGCGTGAAGCTCAACCGAGCCCGCACCCACTAACCAGGCAAGCCCACGTGCCGCCCGGCGACATCGCCCGGCGGCACGTGGCCAGGCCGCCCGGAGTCACACGTCTGCCCGCGTGACCGGCTGCCGTGGGTGGTGACTTCGGCCGGTGCCCCGACCGGCGACTTACCGTGCGCCGAAGCGGAGCGTTCCTCATTCACCGTTTGTCGCGGTGGTGGCTCGCCCACACGAGTCGGGTCGAGCAGCGGCGGCACGACGGTGTCGGGCACCGAGTCTCGGTCGAGGCAACCTGCCCGCAACGCCGCAGCACACGCATCTGATCAAGCGCGTTGCCCCAGGCAGCGCAGGCGACGGATCGTCCGGCGGTACGCTCGAGTCCTCCGGCGGTGAGCAGGGCCACGACCGTGCCCCCGCGGTGGTTCACGTAGACGCTCGGCGGCGTGTCACCATCGGCGTGAGCACGGTCAGCGGGCGGCGCAGACGGGGACGCTGCGTGGTGCCCTTGCGCCCGCGGCACGGCGCGGTGCGCCCCAGCGCGGTGCGGCGGGGATGCTGCGAAGGAGGAGATGTGGCACCACCAGGCCAACGGCGGTCCAGTGGCGCGCGCACCGACCTCGGCGCCCAGCGCCGCCGCCCTTCGCGTCCCGCCGAGCAGGGGATCATCCCGGTGCTCGCCGAGGTCGCCCGCGAGGTCGACAACGCTGTGCAGCGACCGCCGACGCGCCCGGCGATGCGCACGAAGTTCCAGGTCGTCGCTCTGCTCGTGCGGGAAGAGCGGGCTCGGGTGATGGCCGACGCCGGCCCGACCGATGCGCGGCGCGCCACGCAGCTCAAGCGTCTCGACGGGGTGGCGACGCTCCTGGCCAGGACCGCTGCCCGGGACACCTCGTTGCTCGAGCTGCTCGCCGAGGACGCCCGGGTCTCCGACGCGGCGCGGGCTTTCAAAGCGACCTTGATGCGCGCTGGCGGGCTTGAGCCGCCAGAGGAGCGCGCGCCCGCCGCGCCCGCCGCGCCGGTGCTCGGCTCGGAGAGTCAGGTGGTGCCCCGATCGGTGATCTCGCGCCAGCTTGCCAACCCCTTCCTCGCCCCTGACTTCGAGGCGGCGGCCGCACGGACCGCCTCGCGGGCCCGGCGACTGGACGGCTGGGAGCTGCTCGAGCCGCTCTTTCGTTCCTTCGAGTACGGCGCCACCGGCACACCCGCCTGCATGGAGCTGCCCGAACCCACCTTGGTATCCGTTCCCGAGGGCTTGGAGCTGATGCCGCACCAGGCCCAGGTTGTCCTAGCCACGGCCGGCGGCCATCGCACGTTCCTGCTCGCCGACGAACCAGGGCTCGGCAAGACTGCCCAGGCCCTGCTCGCCGCCCGGGCGGCCGACGCCTACCCGCTCCTCGTCGTGGTGCCCAACGTGGTGAAGACGAGCTGGGCGCACGAGGCCGGGTTGTGGACCCCGCACCGCAGGCCCACGGTGGTCCATGGCGACGGCGACCAGGTCGACGGGTTCGCGGACATCATGATCGTCAACTACGAGCTCTTGGACCGGCACGTCGGCTGGCTCGGTGACCTCGGCTTCCGCGGCATGGTCGTCGACGAGGCCCACTTCATCAAGAACAAGGGCTCCCAGCGCTCCCAGCACGTGCTCGCGCTCTCGGAGCGGATCCGCGCCCGCACCGCCCGCCCCCTGCTGATGGCGCTCACCGGCACCCCGTTGATCAATGACATCGAGGACTTCCGCGCGATCTGGCAGTTCCTCGGCTGGATCGACGACGTCAAGCCGCTCGGCGCCCTGATGGCCGCCCTCGAGGAGACCGGACTCACCCCCGCCGACCCGGGGTTCTACGCCGCCGCGCGGGCCAGCGTGATCGACATGGGCATCGTGCGTCGTCGCAAGGTCGACGTGGCCGCCGACATCCCCGCCCGCCGAGTGGCGGACCTGCCGGTCGAGCTCGACGGCGCCGCCGGCCGCTCGATCCGCGAAGCCGAGGCTGAGCTTGCCCGAATGCTGGTCCGACGCTACCGGTCCGCTCTGGCGGTGCGGACGGTCGGCGAGGTCGTGGACGGGATCGACCACGAGCTCGCGCGCCGGGTGGCGGCAGGGGCGCTCAAGGACTCGAGCTCGCAGACCGGTGGCGAGAACGTCTTCACGATGGTCCGGCGGATCGGTCAGGCCAAGGCCGGGCCGGCCGCCGACTACGCCGCGCAGCTAGCCCGCAACGTCGGCAAGGTGGTGTTCTTCGCGAAGCACGTCGACGTCATGGATCAGGCCGAGCGCACGTTTGCCCAGCGGGGCATCCGCTACGCCTCGATCCGCGGCGACCAGACTCCCAAGGCGCGTGAGAAGAACATCGCCGCGTTCGTGAACGACCCGGACGTGTCGATCGCGGTGTGCTCCCTGCTGGCCGCGGGCGTGGGGCTGAACCTTCAGGTCGCCTCCAACCTGGTGCTGGCCGAGCTGTCATGGACCGACGCCGAGCAGACCCAGGCCATCGACCGGATCCACCGGATCGGCCAGGCCGAGCCCGTCACTGCGTGGCGGATCATCGCCGCGCAGACGATCGACACCAAGATCGCCGAGCTGATCGACAGCAAGTCGGGGCTGGCGGCCCGGGCGCTGGACGGGGCGCAGGACGAGGACGTGTCACCGTCCACGGCTGTGCAGCTCGCAACCCTGGTCGGGCTGCTCACCGACGCGCTCGCCGCCGAGGGCGTGGGCTGAGCCGCTGGACGACCTGCGGTGGACTGCAGGTGGCGATGCGTGGGACAGCTCGGGTGCGCCTCAGGTCTCCTTGGCGTTGAACCGCGCAGCCTTGGTCGCCCGGGCGGTGAGGGCGTCGTAGATCGGCTCTGACTTCACGACGTTCGCGATCAGCATCGCCACCGCGCACGCCCCCAGCATCGGGGGCAGGACCGCGGTCGATCCGGTCAGCTCGGTCGCCAGGACGATCCCGGTGATGGGGGCGCGGACCGATGCGGTGAAGAAGGCTGCCATCCCGATCAGCGCCAGCGCCTCGGGTTCCGGCGCGGAGCCGGGGGCCAGCTGCGCACCGATCAGACCCACGGCGAGCCCGGCCTGACTGCCGAGGACGAGCATCGGGGCGAAAAGACCTCCCGGGGTCGCCGCGGCGTAGGAGACGACACCGAGGACGACGCGGACCAGCAGGATTCCGCAGGCCGCGAGCAGGGTCCCCTGCCCGAGCAGAGCCTGCTGGGTCAGGTTGTTCCCACCACCGACGATGGTCGGAGAGAGCCAGCCGACGACGCCGATCAGCGCCCCGATCAGCGCGGCCCTTACCTCGACCGGCCATGCGCTGGCGTCCGCGAGGCGCAGCCCGAACATGACCGCCCGGTTGTAGGCGACCCCGAACAGACCTGCGACCACGCCGACCGCGAGAATGAACGGAACCTGGCCGAGCGTCGGGTCGGCGATCGCGGTGGTCCGGAACTCGGTCTCGGTGCCCAGCAGCAGCTGGGCACCGGTGAATCCCGTACCCGAGGCGATCAGCGTGGCCAGCGTGGTGCGCGAGTCGAAACGGCGCAGGAGCTCTTCCAGGACGAACACGCCCCCGGCGATCGGGGCGTTGAACGCGGTCGCCAATCCTGCCGCCGCACCTGCGGCGACCAGAACCCGCAGGTCGTGGCGCGGCAGCCGCAGCAGCCGGGAGACGGTGACGGCGATGTTGCCCCCCATCTGGACCGACGGCCCCTCCCGCCCCAGGGCCAGCCCCGAACCCATCGCGAGCAGCCCGCCCACGTACTTGACAGGCAAGATGCGACGTCGTCCAGGCTCGGTCCGACCCTCCACGACGGCCTCGACGCGGGGAATCCCACTGCCCTCTGCGTGTGGCTCGATCCTGTGCACCAGCGCCGCTGCGGCCGCGACCGACGCCGAGCAGACGGCGACGACGACGACGAGACCCAGGACCGCGTTGCCCTGGGCCCACTCCAGGAGCAGGTCGCGGAGCCGTGACGCCTCATCCAGCAGGATCCGGAACGTCGCAGCCATGATCCCGGTCGCGAAGCCGATCGACGCCGCGGCGCCGATGAACTTCAGCAGACGTCCAGGCTCCTCGTCGAGCCACGGGTCGCGTCGCCCTCGTCTCTTGCTCACGCACAGCCTCCGGGTCGACCATACCCCTGCCCAACGGCCTGACCAGCCCGTGGACCCGCCGGTCTCCACCGGCACCGCCTTCCAGGACGCGGACGTCCGCGGGCTTGTCGCGGGGTGCCGGAGCCAGGTCCGGGCGGTTGCCGGCCCGTCCCGGAGCGCCCGCGGTTGAGCCCTCGTCGCCGGGAGGCCTGGCACTCGGCCCGCACCGGGACATACCCTTGGCGACAGAACCTTGACGAGGAGGCAACGTGGCCGGCGTCATGGAGCGACTGCGCAGGCGGATTCATCCGTTGCGCCGTCGTGGGCCGGATCCCTTCGTCACGCTCGAGCTCCAGGTGCGGCTCGGTCGCCTGAGCCGTGAGCTCGACGTTCTCGCGGCCCCGCGGGTGCGGTCCTTCGCCGCGGGTCACCACGCCAGAGCCGCGGAGATCGCCTACGACCGGTCGCTGGCGGACGCGTGCGAGCTCATCGGCGAGCCTGCGCCGGTGGGGAACGGGCCTACGGACCGCCTCTACATGGAGGCCGCTCTCGTTCGGGCCGGTTGGACCTGGTGAGGTCTGGCGACGAGCGGCCACCGGCAGGCGGAGATGCCAGGGGCAAGACTGACGATCGTGAGTGCAGACAGGACGGTTGGCCGTCCCGGGCGTGTGGCATCCTCGACACGTCAGCAGGTCGGCCCCCGCGACGGGCGGTGAGCGATGCAGCAGGCGGACGACGACGCCGCTCGGGGCACGCTGATCCTGCTACGCCACGGCGAGAGCACGGCCAACGCCGAAGGCAGCTTCACAGGTCTGCGTGACGTCGACCTGAGCGAGCGCGGAGTGGCGCAGTCCCACGAGGCGGCGGCGCTCGTCGCGGCCGAGGGTCTGCGCCCCGACGTGGTCTTCACGTCCCAGATGCGCAGGGCGCGTCGCACCGCACAGCTGATGCTCGCGGACCTGCACGACGTCGAGGCTCCGGTCCTCACCTCGTGGCGGCTGAACGAACGCGACTACGGCGTCCTCACCGGGATGCCGAAGCGCGTGGTGCGGGAGCAGTTCGGGCCGGAGAGGTTCCATACCTGGCGCCGGACCCTGCACGGGACTCCGCCCCCGATGCCGGCCGCGGACCGGGCGGGGGTCGGCTTCGTCGAGCACGGACCGGGCCCGCACGACGGCGACCACGCCGCCGACGACGTGGACTCGTCTCCCGCGTCGGCGCCAGGCGACGGAGAGTCGTTGCACGACGTCGTGCTCCGCGTACGGCCTCTGTGGACGGGACCGCTGCTCGGGCGGCTCCGACAGGGTGAGACCGTGCTCGTGGTGGCGCACGGCAACTCGCTACGGGCGCTGTGCTCGATCGTGGACTCGCTGTCCGACATCGAGCTGGAGGAGCTGAACCTGGCGACGGCGCAGCCGGTCGTCTACGAGGTCGGCGTCGATGGCCGGGCTGCTCCGCGCGGAGGTCGCTTCCTGGACCCGGACACGGCGGTGCTCGCCGCGATCAGGATCGCTTTCGAGGGTGGGACCTGAACCCGGCTCCTAGCCGTGGCGGACGGCTGAGGCGCAGGTGATGCACAGCCGCGCGACGGGTCGGGCCTCGAGCCGCTCGGGGCTGATGTCCTTGCCGCAGCGCTCGCAGACTCCGTACGTGCCGGCCTCCAGGCGCTTGAGCGCGCTGGCGATCTCCTCGCTGTGCTCGCGAGCCGACTCCAGCAGCCCGGCGGTCTGCGACCGCTCGATCACCATCGACGCCGCGTCCTCGTCGTGATCGTCCTCACTGGAGCTCTCGGTGGCTTCAGCGAAGTCCGTCATCGCATGCACGAGGCCCGCAATCCGGGCGTCGGTGTGCGCCCGGTCTTCCGTCAATGCTGCCTGGATGCGCTCGCGGAAGTCGCTGTCAGTGGTCGCTGGCACAGTGGTGAAGGTACCGCTCCGTCGCGGATAGCGACGGTCAACGCGCTGGAACGAAGGGTTCGAGGTGAGGAATGCTGCACGTCAACCCGGGTGCCGCAGCCAACCTCGCCTCTCACCTAGTCGCCGGCGTAGGCCCTCAGGTAGCGCCCGAAGTGGGGCACGGTGAAGGCGATCTGCCCGCGTTCGGCGCTGTACACGAGTCCCTTCTTCAGGAGGGCGTCGCGAGCAGGCGAGAGGGACTGCGGCTTGCGGCCGAGGTGGTCGGCCACGGACGACGTCGGCACCGCTTCGTCGCCGTTCTGCCGGCCGAGGTCCGCCATCGCACGCATGTACTCGCGCTCGGCCGGCGTGGCCCGCTCGTAGCGGGAGCCGAAGAACCCGACGGCGAGCTCGGCCTCGGCCTGCGGTGCCGCGACCGCGACGTCGTCGGCCGTGATCGGGGAGGACGGCGCGACGTCCCAGGCCGCCTTGCCGTACGCCTGGACGAAGTAGGGGTAGCCGTCCGTCGCGGCATAGAGCGCGTCGAGCGCCTCCTCGGCGAAGTCGGCGCCCTCCTCGCGGGCGGGCGTGCGCAGCGCTCGGTCGGCCTCCTCGCGGTCCAGCCGGTCGATCCTCAGGTACCGGAAGAGGCGCTCGCTGTACGACTTCTGCGCCGAGAGCACTGCGGGCACGTGCGGCAGGCCGGCGCCGGCTACGACGAGCGGAAGGCCCTGCTGGCTCAGCTCGTGGCAGGCGGCGCACAGCGCGGAGACGTCCGCGGGCATGAGGTCCTGCATCTCGTCGATGCAGACGACCACGCCACGGCCGGCGCCCGCAGCAAGGCCGGCGACGTCCGTGAAGAGCTCGACCAGGTCGATCTCGATGTCACCGGAGTCGGCTCGACCGGTCGCTGCCGGGACGTCTATCCCGGGCTGCCACCGGTCGCGCAGCGCCGTGCCGCGCTCGGTCGAGCGCAGCGCGAACGCCTTGACGACGCCGAGCACCTCGTCCGACTCCTCCTTGTTGCGTACCGAGAGCTCGCGGACTGCGAGGTGCAGCGCGGCCGCCAGTGGTCGCCGCAGCGCGGCCTCTGGACGGGCTTCGAGCTTGCCGGTGCCCCACCCGCGCCGGACGGCCGACGAGCGCAGGGAGTTGAGGAGCACGGTCTTGCCTACTCCGCGGAGCCCGGTGAGGACGAGGGAGCGCTCGGGGCGGCCCCGAGCGACACGTTCCAGGACCACATCGAAGGCGGTCATCTCCTGGTCGCGACCCGCGAGCTCGGGCGGGCGCTGGCCGGCGCCAGGCGCATAGGGGTTGTAGACGGGATCCACGATCGGAGGCTATCGGCCTGTCTAGCGCGACCCGTAGAGGCGCGCAGAGAGCGCGATCGGCCTTGCTCGGGTCGGGACCACGGCGGGCGAACGGGCCAGCCGTGCGCCCGCTGCGGGCCGCCGCGCACGACTCGATGGCGGAGTATCGGGCTCTCTAGGGTCTTTTGTAGATCTATCCTAGAAGCCCCGTACGGGCGTCCGGTGCGGGCGCGGAGGCCCTCGCTGTGGCGAGGACCTCAGTGTCGGTGCTGGAGTGCGCGACACGCACGCGACACAATTTGTGGGGGTCTGTTGCCAGCGACACCACTAGGTGTAGTGTTTGCGGAGCGGGGGCCGGTCTGCCGGACCGTGAACCACAAGAACGTAGTTCCACCAACGAAAGTCCCGCGGAGAACGCGTGGACCAGATGCTCCTGGCAGACGAAAGGGATCGACTCGTGACCATCACCGTCTTCTCCAAGCCGGCTTGCGTGCAGTGCGACGCGACCTACCGCTCGCTCGACAAGTTGGGTCTCGACTACACCATCGTCGACATCACCCGCGACGCCGAGGCTCTCGCCTCCGTCAAGGCGCTCGGCTACCAGCAGGCACCGGTTGTCTTCGCTGGCGGCGACCACTGGTCGGGATTCCGTCCCGACAAGATCCGGTCGCTCGTCGCCAGGCCCGTCGCCGTGGCGGTTGCCTGACCCTCGGGTCGGGTGACCGGCACGCAGGAGGAGGAGGAGTCGTGGCCAACCTCGTCTACTACTCGTCCGCGTCCGAGAACACCCACCGGTTCGTCCAGCGAGTGGGACTGCCCGCCCATCGCATCCCGCTCCGGGCAACGGAGCCATTCCTGAGGGTCGATGAGCCCTACGTGCTCATCGTCCCGACGTACGGGGGCGGGAACGAGGGCGGTGCAGTTCCTCGACAGGTTGTGAAGTTCCTCAACGACGAGCACAACCGCTCGCTCATCCGAGGCGTGATCGCCGCGGGCAACACCAATTTCGGCACCGCGTACTGCATCGCCGGAGACATCATCTCGAACAAGTGTCAGGTGCCGTACCTGTACGACTTCGAGCTCCTCGGAACGGCTGAGGACGTGGTTCGCGTCCGTGAAGGATTGGGACGGTTGTGGCAGCAGCAACACTCACAGATACCCGCGTAGAGCAGGAGCTCGACTACCACGCGCTCAACGCGATGCTCAACCTGTACGGGCCGGACGGTGAGATCCAGTTCGACAAGGACCGCGCCGCCGCCCGCCAGTACTTCCTGCAGCACGTCAACCAGAACACGGTCTTCTTCCACAGCCTCAAGGAGAAGCTCAACTACCTCCAGGAAAAGGGCTACTACGAGTCCGAGGTGCTCGATCAGTACAGCTTCAACTTCATCCAGCGGCTCTTCGACTTCGCCTACTCGAAGAAGTTCCGGTTCCAGTCGTTCCTCGGCGCCTTCAAGTACTACACGTCGTACACGCTGAAGACGTTCGACGGGAAGCGGTACCTCGAGCGCTACGAGGACCGGGTCTGCATGGTCGCGCTGGCACTCGCGGCCGGCGACGAGACGCTGGCGCTCCACCTCGTGGACGAGATCATCTCGGGACGCTTCCAGCCCGCGACCCCGACCTTCCTCAACGCCGGCAAGAAGCAGCGGGGCGAACTCGTCTCCTGCTTCCTCCTGCGCATCGAGGACAACATGGAGTCCATCGCCCGCGGCATCAACTCGGCACTCCAGCTGTCCAAGCGCGGTGGCGGCGTCGCCCTGCTGCTCTCGAACATCCGTGAGCACGGTGCGCCGATCAAGCGGATCGAGAACCAGTCCTCGGGCGTCATCCCCGTGATGAAGCTGCTCGAAGACTCCTTCTCCTACGCCAACCAGCTCGGCGCTCGTCAGGGTGCGGGGGCGGTGTACCTGCACGCGCACCACCCGGACATCCTGCGCTTCCTCGACACCAAGCGGGAGAACGCCGACGAGAAGATCCGCATCAAGACGCTCTCGCTCGGCGTCGTGATCCCGGACATCACCTTCGAGCTCGCGCGCAAGAACGAGGACATGTACCTCTTCTCGCCGTACGACGTCGAGCGTGTCTACGGGATGCCCTTCGC
>JAHECE010000282.1 GCA_024641895.1 Actinomycetales bacterium | reverse complement strand
TGCTCGCGGGCGCCGGGTTGGCGTGGAGTCAGCTGGACGAGGTCGAACGTGGGACCCGGCCCGGCGGCCGCACCCCGCTGGCGCTGGTCCGGGTCGGTGGGGGAGCGCTCCTCGTCGCGCTGGGCGTGCTCCTGCTGGTGGGCCGGGGACAGAACGCCGTCGAGGCGCTGCGGAGCGTGCTCGCCGGGCTCGCCGTGCTCGCCGGGCTCGTCCTCGTGCTCGCGCCGCTGTGGCTGCGGCTGGTCCGCCAGCTCGGCGCCGAGCGGGCAGCGCTTGCCAGGGAGGCCGAGCGCGCCGACATCGCCGCGCACCTGCACGACTCGGTGCTCCAGACGCTGGCACTGATCCGCTCGAGATCCGCTGACGGCGACGCCGTCGCGCGCCTCGCGCGGGCCCAGGAACGCGAGCTGCGCGCCTGGCTCTACACCGATCGCGCTCCTGCGGGCGACTCGCTCGCCACGGCCGTGCGCGACGTCGCGGCCGAGGTCGAGGACCGCCACGGCGTCGCAGTCGACGTCGTCACGGTCGGCGACCGACCGCCGGGCGCCGGCGGGGAGCAGCTGCTCGCCGCGACCCGCGAGGCGCTGCTGAACGCCGTCGTCCACGGGGCAGCTCCGGTATCGGTCTACGTCGAGGCCGGTCCGCAGGGCGCCGAGGTCTTCGTCCGCGACCGCGGCCCCGGCTTCGACCTCGACGCCGTGCCGGCTGACCGGTTCGGCGTCCGCGAGTCGATCCTCGGACGGATGCTCCGGCACGGGGGGCAGGCCAGCGTCCGGGGCGGCACGGGGGCCGGCGGTGCACCCCGGGGGGCCGAGGTGCACCTCGTGGCTCCGGCGAGCATGCTCGAGGACCGATCCGGCCAGGTGGCGCCGGGCGTGAAGGGCTGAGGCGATGACAGACCTGCGACAGGAAGGGTCGCCGTCGCGACGGCTTCGCCTGGTGATCGTCGACGACCACAGCATCGTGCGGGCCGGCGTGCGGGCGGGCCTCGACCCCGACCTCGAGGTCGTCGGCGAGGGGGCGGACGTCCTCTCCGCCGTGGCCGTCGTGCACGCCGAGTTGCCCGACGTCGTCCTGCTCGACGTCCACCTGCCGGGGGGCGACGGCGGGGGCGGCGCCGAGGTGATCCGGCGGTGCTCCGACGTCGCCACGCGTTTTCTCGCGCTCTCGGTCTCGGACGCGGCCGACGACGTCGTGTCGGTCATCCGCGCGGGCGCGCGTGGCTACGTGACCAAGGCGATCGGAGGGGTCGAGCTCTCGGACGCCGTGCGGCGTGTCGCGGGCGGCGACGCCGTCTTCTCGCCGCGGCTCGCCGGCTTCGTCCTCGACGCCTTCGGTACCGGTGAGGCCGCGGTGGCCGACGACGGGCTCGACAAGCTCTCCGCCCGGGAGCGCGAGGTCATGCGGCTCATCGCCCGCGGGTACTCCTACCGTGAGGTCGCCGGCGAGCTCTTCATCTCGGTGAAGACGGTCGAGACCCATGTCTCGGCCGTGCTGCGTAAGCTGCAGCTCTCCTCCCGGCACGAGCCCACCCGATGGGCGGCGACCCGCAAGCTGCTCTGAGCAGCGGTGGCCCGGCCGCGACCTGTGCGGGAGCGTTGGCGCGTGCCCGGTGGTTCCAGATACCCCCGGGGGGCACAAAGTCCCAGGTTGGGGGTGTGTACCCGGTGATTGAATCTGACATGTCCGGATCGCACGGACACGACCTGCCCAGTACACGCGCATACCCGCACCGGCCGCCGCGCCGGCCCGGCCCATGCGCCAGAGCATCGCCCGAGAGGGGTCCCGCACATGTCCAGCACCGTCAAGGCCAGCCAGACCAAGTCCCCGGCAGCAACTGCCCGGCTCTTCGGCACCATCGCAATCGTCGTCGGCCTGCTGTTCGCCGTCGCCGGAACCGCCACCTGGTTCACCGTCCGCAGCAACCTCGCCGCGGAGAACATCACCCTCGGGGAAGACGCCGCGGCGTTCGTCGGCAACCCCGTCAACGGGCCCATCGACGCGTGGCTCCAGGCCAACGTCATCAACATGCACGCCCTCGAGGCGTCCGAGGGCAAGACCTACGCCGAGCTCGACCGGGACGACCCGATCCGCGTCGTCGTGATGAACGGCTCGTTCCTGCGGGCCTCGCTGTTCACCTCGGTCATCGCGTTCGGCGTCGCGGCGCTGGCGGTCGGCACCGGCATCGTGCTGGCGCTGCTCGGTGCAGGCCTGCGGATCGCCGTGGCTCGTCCGGAGCCGCTCCAGGTCTGAGGTCTGACGACCACGACGTTCACGACGCTGCCCCCGGTTTCCACCGGGGGCAGCGTCGTGCGTCGTGCTCCCCGCAGCCGCGCGTAGCCTGGACGGTGCCGCACGCCGGCGCCTCGGCGTGCGGCGCGCCGGGATGAGGCGCACGAACCTAGGCTGCTCCTCATGAAAACCCTGCTCCACGTCGTCCTGGTCTTCCACCTGCTCTCCTGGGCGGTCGCGCTCGGCGGCGTCGTCGCCTCGATGCGGCAGCGGCGCATCCCGCCCGGTGCCCTGCACGCCGTCCTCAGCGCAGTCGCGACGGGCGTGCTCCTCGTCCTCATCGCGAGCCTCGGGCTTGACCGGGATCTCGACCACGTCAAGCTCGCCCTCAAGCTGGTCGTCGCCCTCGCGGTGATCTTCCTGCTCATGCTCGGCTCGCGCCGGCCGGAGCGGGTGACGACAGGGCTGCTCGGTGGCGTCGCCGGGCTGATCAGCCTCAACGTCGCGCTTGCCGTGCTTCTCTGATTCAGCGGCCTCGTCGGCCCCGTGCCTGTTCTAGTGTGAGCAGGAGCAGATCATCGGCCGGTGCCCTGTACGCCCGGCTCGTCAGGAGGACAGGGTCATGGGAACGACGTCGTGGATCGTGCCGAGGTCGCAGACCATCGAGATCGACGGGGTCGGGTCGATTCGCGTCCAGCTCATCGGCGGCCGGGCGACCGTTGCGGCGGGCGACGTCTCGGGAGTCCGGGTCGAGGTCGCTGACGTCTCGGGTCACCCCGTCGAGGTGCGCCTCGACGGCGGAGCGTTGAGCATCG
>JAHECE010000068.1 GCA_024641895.1 Actinomycetales bacterium | reverse complement strand
GCTCTACCTCCTGACGCTCGGGCTGTTCACACTCGTCGTCAACGCTCTGATGCTCATGCTGACCGGCTGGTTCACCAGCTTCACGAACTGGGGCCTCGAGGTCGACGGGTTCTGGACCGCCGTCTGGGGCGCGATCATCATCTCGGTGGTGAGCTGGTTCCTCAGCCTCTTCACCCCCCGGAGGCGTCGCGAGGACGTGCGCGGGTAGCGGCCTCCCCAGCGGTGGCCCTCGGGTCGATCCGCTCAGCCGCGTAGACGGTTCCGGAGGCCGTCGCCCCGTCACCCCCGAGCACCTCGGCGGCGCGCTCTCGCCAGGCCACCACCGACGGGTGCGTGGAGGCGTCGACGAGCTCCGCCGTGCGCGCGTACGACGACGCGTCGTGCGTGTTGCCGCGGTCCCAGACAGTGGTGCGATCCGCTTCGTCGGGGTTCACCGCGGCGTCGAGCAGCGGGACGACGTCACCGACGTGCTCGAGGTGCAGCACGCTCACGCCGGCGGGCGTCGGGAGGTGGCCTGACGGCGTGCCGGCGGTCAGCACGGTGGTGACGCTGTACCGCCGTCGGACCGCCGGCTCGGCCGCGAGCTGCATCGCGACGAGGCCGCCCTGGCTGTGGCCGGCGAGCAGCACGGGCTCACCGCGCCGCACCCCGGCGGCCCGGAGCGCGGAGACGACGGCCACGGCCATCGCGTTGGGTGCTCCGACGTAGGCCTGGAGGTTGGTCGCGTTGTCCATGGGGTTCGAACCACCGATGGCGAGCGTCTCCGTCCCCGGGATGAGCACGGCCCAGGAGATCGCGCCACCTGGGTGATCGAGGCGTCGGACCTCGAGCGACCCGGCCTCGCCGGCGTTGGCCGGGTAGAGCGCGTCGATCCCGGCGACGAGGTCGCGCACACCTGCCGGCGGGTCGACCGGCCGGTCCGGCTCGCCTACCACGCGGAGCCGCACCAGGGGCCAGGACGGCCGGTCCACGGCCATGGCCCAGCCGAGAGGCCGCAGCAGGTCGTCGAGCCCGGGCAGCGGCAGGAGTGACCACCGACCACCCCTGACGCCGTCGACGAGCCCGAGCGCCGTCAGCTCGGCGCGCTGGTACAGCCGACGCGCCCGCACCGCTGCCTCCGCCAGGGCTTCGGCCTCGGCCCCGAGAGCGTCGGCGCGCCCATGGGCTGCCTCGAGGGCAGCGATCGCTCGTGCACCGGCGACGGGCGCCAGCTCGGCGCCCGCCCTGAGCCTGATCGTCGCAGAGCGCAGGGACGCTGCCGCGAGCCCGAGCGCGCGAGCCGCATCCCGCAGGAGCCCCGCGAGCTCGGCGAGCTCGGCGAGGTTGACGGCGGTGCCGCCTTCGCCACCGCGGACGAGCAGCCGGTCGCTCATCGGGCGGCCCACCACGGGCCAGGGGCGTGCAGCGACCCCCCCGCGGCCGCTAGCTCAGCCTCCAGCTCGGCGACCCGATCCGCGACGTCCGCGACCTCGGCGCCGAGCAGGTGAACCACCCTCACCAGGCCCGAGAGCCTGGCCTCGAACGCGCGTGCCGCAGCGGCCCGCCACTGCGCCGGCTCCGCGCGCTCGAGAATCCCGCGGGCTCGGCGGACGTGCGCATCCGCCCCGAGCCCGGCTCCTTCGAGGAGCCCCCCGGTCGGCCAGGTCCCCTGCGCCACCCACCACGAGGGCGTGTCGTCACACTGCAACATCTTTCATCTCCAGACCAAGGCCCTACGCCGCGCGCTTCGGATCGTGGGATGCTACGTAGTGCTGAGGATGCGACGGCGCGGCAAAGCCTTGCCCGTGGAGAGAGACGCGGTGCCATGACCTGGGGATCAATCACGGATGATCAAGGAGCGGGCATCAAGGCCGACGATCGGCTCACGGCCCGGCTGCTCAGCGTCACCTTCGTGTGCACGGGCAACATCTGTCGCTCCCCGATCGGCGAGATCGTCCTGCGTGACCGGCTCACCGCGGCCGGGCTCGGCGGGCTGGTCGAGGTGACCTCGGCCGGGACCGGCGACTGGCACGTCGGAGAGCCGGCGGACCGGCGAGCCCAGGCAACGCTGCGCAAGCACGGGCACAACCCGGACAACCACCGGGCCAGGCAGTTCGGTCCCGACGACCTCGCCGAGGCGGACCTCGTCATCGCCCTCGACCGCAGCCATCAGCGCACCCTGCACGCCCTGGCCCGCACGGACGAGGACCGGGCCAAGGTCCGGCTCCTGCGGAGCTTCGACCCCGACGCCACGGCTGCCGGCGCGGTCGACGTCGCCGATCCCTACTTCGGCACCGCCGCCGACTTCGAGGAGACCTACACGGTCGTGACGGCGGCGAGCGTCGGCCTCGTCGCCTACCTGCGCGAGCTCCTCGACGCCACCGGCCGCTAGCCAGGCGCCGCGTTCCACGCCTGGTGGCCGCTGCCGCGACCACGATGCGCACCCGCATGCCCGCCATGGTGAACCCCCGGACCGTCCAGCCGGGGCCACGGACGACCCGGGTGGGAAGATGACCCCCATGCCGCCCCGCACGAGCCTTGCCGACGCCGTCCCACCGGTCGCCCTGGGCCCCCTCGACGGCCGCTACCGCGGTGCCGTCGTCGGCCTGGTCGACCACCTCTCGGAAGCCGCGCTCAACCGCGCCCGCCTGCACGTCGAGGTCGAGTGGCTGGTCCACCTGACCGACAATCGCGTGCTCCCCGGCGCACCCACCCTGAGCGACGGCGAGAAGCAGTACCTGCGGGCCGTCGTCACCACGTTCGGGGCCCTCGAGATCGCCGAGCTGGCCTCGATCGAGCGCGAGACGTTGCACGACGTCAAGGCGGTCGAGTACCTGCTCAAGCGACGCCTCGCCACCGCGCCCGAGGCTTTGGGCCCGGACACGGTGCTCCCTGCGGTGAGCGAGATCGTGCACATCTTCTGCACGAGCGAGGACATCAACAACCTCTCGTACGCGCTCACGGTGCGCGACGCGGTCGCGCAGGTGTGGCTCCCGGCCGCGACCGGCGTGACCGACGACGTCGCCGCCCTGGCGCACGACCACGCGGCCGTCCCGATGCTGGCCCGCACCCACGGGCAGGCCGCGACGCCCGTGACCCTGGGCAAGGAGCTCGCCGTCCTCGCGCACCGCCTGCGCCGCCAGCTGGCTCGGATCGGGCGCGCCGAGTACCTCGGCAAGATCAACGGCGCGACGGGCACCTACGGCGCGCACGCCGTCTCGGTGCCCGACGCGGACTGGGAGACGATCGCCCGCTCGTTCGTCGAGGGCCTCGGGCTGACCTGGAACCCCCTGACCACCCAGATCGAGTCGCACGACTGGCAGGCCGAGCTCTACGCCGACCTCGCGCGCTTCAACCGCGTGCTGCACAACCTCGCCACGGACGTGTGGACCTACATCTCGCTCGGCTACTTCCGGCAGCGACTCTCGGCCCAGGGCTCGACCGGCTCCTCGACCATGCCGCACAAGGTCAACCCGATCCGCTTCGAGAACGCCGAGGCGAACCTCGAGATCTCGTGCGCGCTCCTGGACACCCTCGGCGCGACCCTGGTGACCTCTCGCCTCCAGCGCGACCTGACCGACTCGACCACGCAGCGCAACATCGGCGTCGCCTTCGGCCACTCGATCCTCGCGATCGACAACGTGCGCCGCGGTCTGGCCGGTCTCGACGCCGACGCCACGGCGATGGCCGCCGACCTCGACGCCAACTGGGAGGTGCTCGGCGAGGCGGTGCAGTCCGCCATGCGCGTCGCCGCCATCGCCGGGGTCGAGGGCATGGCCGACCCGTACGAGCGGCTCAAGGAGCTCACGCGCGGCCGGCGGGTCGACGGCGCCTCGATGCGCGCCTTCATCCTCGGCCTCGGCCTGCCGGCTGACGTGGAGGAGCGGCTCGCTGCTCTCACGCCGGCGGGCTACACGGGCCTCGCAGCCGGCCTCGTCGGCCATCTCGACGGCTGAGCGGAGCCGGCCGATGACCGGGGCGCCAGCTCAGCGGGACGCGGACGTCGTCGTCGTGGGAGGCGGCGCGGCCGGACTGGTCGCCGCCCGGGACCTGGCGGCACGCGGCGCACGCGTGCTCCTCCTCGAAGCGCACGACCGCCTGGGCGGCTGCGTCGCCACCACCGAGATCGCCGCCCTGACCCTCGACTCGGGCGCGGAGTCCTTCTCCACGCGGACGACGGCCGTGCGCGACCTCATCGACGAGCTGAACCTGGGTGAGGACGTCGTTCGCCCTGCCGCCTCGGGCGCCTGGGTCCAGCTCCCCGACGACGCGATACCGCTGCCCGCGACCGGAGTCCTCGGTATCCCCGCGGACCTCGGGGCGCCGGAGCTGCAGCGCGCCGTCGGCAGGCTCGGGGCCCTGCGAGCCCGCCTGGACCGCTACCTGCCGGCGAGCGTCGGTCTCCCGTCGCGCGAGACCAGCCTGGCCGACGTCGTCGTGGCAAGGATGGGCCGCAAGGTGCTGGACCGCCTCGTCGGGCCCGTGGTAGCCGGCGTCTACTCCACCACGGCGGAGAACTCCGATCTCGACACCGTCCTGCCGGGGCTCCGCGCCCTGGTCAAGGAGACCGGGTCGCTCTCCGCGGCGGTCGCCCGCATGCGCGCCGCCTCGCCGGCCGGGTCGGCCGTCTCCTCCCTGAGGGGCGGGATGAACCGGCTGATCACAGCCCTGGTCGACGACGTCGGCTCCCGGGGCGTCGAGATACGCACGGGCGCCCCGGTAGAGCGCCTGAGCAGGTCCGACGACGGAGCCTGGCACCTCGGGGTCACGGGGGGAGGCGAGGTGGTCGCCGAGCAGGTCGTGCTCGCAGCACCCGGGCCGGTGATCGTGCACCTGCTCGACGAGATCGTCCCCGAGGTCCAGGCCCTGGCGGGGCCGAGTGCGGCGGTCCTCGTCGTCACCCTCGTGGTCGACGCGCCCGGGCTCGACGCCGCACCGCGCGGCACCGGGGTCCTCGTGGCCGCGGACGTCCACGGTGTCGACGCCAAGGCACTCACGCATGCCAGCGCCAAGTGGGCGTGGATCGCGGAGGCGGCGGGGCCCGGCCGGCACGTCGTGCGCCTCTCGTACGGTCGCGCCGACGACGGCGACCCGCGCGAGGTCCTGACCACCGGGCCGGGACGCCGCGACGCAGAGATCCACCTCGACGTCCGCGACCTGCGCGAGAGCGAGCTCAAGGAGCTGGCGCGGCGCGACGCCTCCCGGCTGCTGGGTGTCCGCATCCAGCGGGAGCAGGTCGTCGCGGCGGCGATCACGTCGTGGAGCGGCGTCCTCCCGCTCGTCCAGCCCGGCCACAAGGCGGGCGTCGAGACGGTCCGGGCGGCCCTCGCCGCGCACGCCGGCCTGCAGATCAGCGGGTCCTGGGTCGGGGGCACCGGGCTGGCCGCGGTGGTTGCCGACGCGCGAGCGACCGCGGCGCGGGTGCGGCTGCCCGGCTGAGCGCGGGCCGAGTTTCGCTTGCAGGGGTCGCTGCCGCAGACTGCGTCCATGACGACCTCCTCCGACGGCGCACCGACGCCCGTCCCGGACGCCTCGGGCGCACCCGAGGTCTCCCCCTTCGGCTACACCCTGTGGTCCGTGCTGCGCCGGCCCGCCGGCCTCGTCGCCGGCGGTGAGGCGCTCGCGACCGGCCTCGCGGACCGCGTGGCCGAGCTACCGACGGACGTGACGTTCCGCGGCGTCTACGACGTGTCGGGGCTGCGCGCGGATGCCGACCTCATGCTCTGGCTGCACGGGCCGACGGCCGAGGGCCTCCAGTCCGCCCTGCGCTCGCTGCGGCGCAGCCACGAGCTCAGCCCCCTCGCGCCGACCTGGAACGCGATGGGCGTGCACCGACCTGCCGAGTTCAGCGCGAACCACGTGCCGGCCTTCCTGCGCGGCGACGACCCGCTGCGCTGGCTCACGGTCTACCCGTTCGTGCGCTCGTACGAGTGGTACCTGCTGCCGGTCGAGGAGCGACGCGCGATGCTGGGCGAGCACGGCCGCAAGGGCCGGGAGTACCCGAGCGTCCAGTCGAACACCGTGTCCTCCTTCGCCCTGGGCGACTACGAGTGGCTGCTCGCGCTCGAGGCGGACGACCTCGTTGACCTGGTCGACCTCATGCGCCACCTGCGGGACACGCAGGCCCGCCGGCACGTCCGCGAGGAGATCCCCTTCTACACGGGCCGCCTCATCGAGCTCGACGAGATCCCCGAGGTGCTCCAGTGACGGCTCCCGCCGAGCCCGGCATCGGGCTGACCGCGGTCGACCCCGCCACGCTCCCGGAGCGTGACCCGCGGCCGCCGGCCCAGTACGACGCGATCCTGCTCGTCTCCTTCGGGGGACCCGAGGGCCAGGAGGACGTCCTGCCGTTCCTGCGCAACGTCACCCGCGGCCGTGGCATCCCCGACGAACGGCTCGAGCAGGTCGCCCACCACTACCGCGCCTTCGGCGGGGTGAGCCCGATCAACGCCCAGAACCGCGCCCTGCGCGAGGCGCTGCAAGCGGAGCTCGGCGCCCGGGGGGTCGACGTCCCGGTGCTCTGGGGCAACCGGAACTGGGACCCCTACCTGGCCGACACGCTACGCGAGGCGCACGCGGCCGGTCACCGGCGCCTGCTGGCCCTCGTCACGAGCGCGTACTCGTCCTACTCGGGCTGCCGCCAGTACCGCGAGGACCTGGCTCGTGCTCTGGACGAGACGGGGCTAACGGGCGAGCTCGTCATCGACAAGGTGCGCCAGTACTTCGACCACCCCGGCTTCGTGACGCCGTTCACGACGGCGGTGCAGGACGGCCTCGACCGCTCCCGCGCGGCCCTGCCCGGCGTCGAGCCGAGGGACCTGAGGGTCCTCTTCGCGACCCACTCGATCCCGACGGCCACCGCGATCACCTCGGGTCCGCCCGGGGCGGCCCTCGGGCCGGACGGCGCCTACGGCGCCCAGCACCGCGCCGTCGCAGAGGTGGTGATGGCCGGCCTGGCGCCCGAGCTCGCGGACGTGCCGTGGTCGCTCGTCTTCCAGTCCCGCAGCGGCGCGCCCGGCACCCCGTGGCTGGAGCCGGACGTCAACGACGCCATCGCCGACGTCGCCGCGAACGGCGCCAAAGGCGTGGTCATCGTGCCGCTCGGCTTCGTCAGCGACCACATGGAGGTCCGCTGGGACCTCGACGAGGAGGCGGTCGCCACCGCCAAGGAGCACGGCCTGCACGCGGAGCGGGTGCCGACCCCGGGCGTCGACCCGGCCTTCGTGGCCGGGCTCGTGGATCTCGTCGCGGAGCGGATGATCGCGCCGTGGCCGGGCTCGACCGACGGCGGCGGCGAGACTCTCCGCGAGCGGCCCGCCCGCACCGCCCTCGGCCCCTGGTACGACGTCTGCCGGCCCGGCTGCTGCGCCAACCCGCGAGGGGTGCGCCCGGCCGTCGCGGGGCTCGCGCCCTGAGCGCGCGCAGACCCGGAGGCTCTCCGGCACAGCGACCCGGCGCGCAGCTAGTGCGACGAGAAGTGCAAGGCGATGAGCGCCATGGTCGTGGTCAGCAGGCGTCCGTCCTCGGGTGAGTCGGCGGCGTTGCGGACGCCGACCAACGGCGTCCACCCGCCGTCCGCCTCCTGCGCCTCGAGCAGTCGCTCGATCGGCTCCCCGACGGCGTCGCCGAGGCCGACCTGGAGCGAGGCGACGACCGCGGACGCGGACTCGAACGGGTCGAGGCTGCCGAGCAGCCTCCCGACGCCGGCCGCTGCCTGCGCCCTGACGCTCTCGTCGAGGCCGTCCACCATGCCCAGCGTCATCAACGCGTTGAGCGTCGGCAGACCGACCACGTTCCACAGCGGCGAGCGCCACAGGCCGTCAGAACCCTGGGCCGTCGCGATGTAGTCGCGGGCCTGCCCGACGGCCGGCCCCGGGTCGCCGCCCATGAGGAGCGCGCGCAGGACGAGAGCCGTGACGTAGGACGGTGCGGGCGACGACTCGCTCGTCGAAGCGCCCCGGGACCGCTCCGCCGGCGCCTGGTCGACCTGGTCGACCTGGTCGACCTGGTCGTCGAGGGTCACGTGCAGCCCAAAGGTGCCGCTGGCGGGGTGCCAGTGTGAGTACAGATATCGGTGAGCCCGGCTCGTCGAGTACATCACCCGGCGGCGATCGCTGAGGAGGCACACCAGGGCCCAGGCCGTCGCCTCGGCGTCGGTGCCCGCGGACTCGCTGGACGCCCAGCCGCCGTTGGCCCGCTGCCGACTGGTCAGGGCGTAGAAGGCCCGCTCGAGCGCATCCTCGAGGCCGTCGGCGCGGGGCTCGTCGGCCAGGAGCGCCCAGGCGCTGCGGCCGACCAGACCGGTGATCCAGGCGGCACCCTCACCGGTGGTGGAGCCTGGGTCGGGCCAGAGCCCGTCCGGGCGCTGCTGCGCCACCAGGAAGCGGCGACCGCGTGTGATCGCGAGGTGACCACGCGTGCTCGCTTCGGTTCGTGCCGTCTTGCGGCCCACGAGAAACCCCCGAAATGATCCGGCCCGGACCCTCGTCCGACCGGGATCTGCCCGCCCCCCGCGCAAACCGTACCGGCCGGCAGCCCAGGCCGGTCAATCCCGAGGGTTTCGAGGCCGCCGCGCGACGCGCCGCCGCGGGAGCGAGACCTACGACGAGGGCGGCTCGATGCCGTGCAGCAGCCGCAGGGCGGCCAGGTAGTCCTCGACCTGACCGGCTCGCGCGGCGTCGCGGGCGCGCACGGACGGCGTGTGCAGCAGGGTCGCCGCCAGCCGGCGCAAGGCGCGTTCCACCAGCTCGGCGGGAACGTCGCCGCCCGGCAGGCGAGCGACCTCAGCCTCGACGGCGGCCAGCACGTGCGCGCGGAGCGCGACCACGGCATGGTCGACGGCTCTCTCCTGGAGCGACGCCTCGAACTCCTCGGCGGCAGCGACGACCAGGGCGGTCGCTCGAGCGAATTGCTCCTCACCGAGAGCGGGGGCGTGCTCGCGCACCGTGCCGAGGTCGATGAGCATCACCTCGGGGAGGTCACCGACGCCGGGTTCGACGTCGCGCTGGAGGGACAGGTCGACCACCACGAGCGGGCGACCGCCCCGGGCCCCGGCGACGATCGCCCTCTCGACTGCCTCGGCGTCGAGCACCGGGGTGAGCGAGCCGCTGCAGGACACGACGACGTCGGCACTCTCGAGGGCGTGAACCAGGGAGCCGGGGGCGACCGGCGCCACCCCGCGGGTCCGCGCGAACTCCCCGGCACGCCCGGAGGGCGAGTACACATGGACGTCGGTGCAACCCCGCGCACGCAGGGCTGCGAGGCTCGCACCGGCATACGAGCCGGTGCCGATCATCACCGCCTTGGCCCGCGGCCAGGGCGGGGCGTGCTCCGCAGCGAGGTCCAGCCCGACGCCGACGATCGACCGGCCCACCGCACCCAGGCCCGCCTCGCTCTCGACCGCGCGGGAGACGCGAGCCGCTCCGCCGAAGAGCCGGTCGAGCTCGGTCGTGCTGAGGAGGCCCGCCTGGGCCTCCGCGACGGCACGTCGGACCTGGCCCGCGATCTCCCGCTCACCCATGACCATCGAGTCGAGCCCGGAGGCGACGGAGAAGAGGTGACGGGCGACGTCCGCCCCGGTGCGCAGCCGCAGGGCGCCTCGGACCTCGTCCTCGACCGCGGAGGAGGCCCGGCCCACGGCCCCGATCACGGAGTCCACGGCGACCGAGAGGTCCTCGGCGTCCGCGACGTCGAGGTAGACCTCGAAGCGGTTGCAGGTCGCCAGGACGACCGCGCCGTCGACGGTGGGCGACTGTGCCACCAGCTGGTGCGCGACGGAGCCGGCGCCGACGCTCAGCCGGTCGAGCACCTCGAGGTCGAGATCGTGGTGGCTCGCCGACAGCGACACGAGTACCACGGCGCTCGTCGTCCTCCTCATCAGCCAGGTCGGGCAGAATCCTCAGGTGTCCCTTCCCGAGAACCACCCGCTCACCGATGGTCGCACGAACAGCTCCGGCGTAGTCCGGGCGTTCCGCGGCGACCGACCGACCGTACCGCCCGTGTGGTTCATGCGTCAGGCGGGACGATCATTGCCCGAGTACCGGTCGCTGCGCAAAGGCACCGGCATGCTGGACGCCTGCCTGAACCCCGCGATGGCGAGCGAGATCACCTTGCAGCCCGTGCGCCGGCACGGCGTGGACGCAGCGATCTTCTTCAGCGACATCGTCGTCCCGCTGCGCCTGGCGGGGGTCGAGGTGGACATCGCTCCGGGGGTCGGGCCGGTGCTCGCGGCTCCCCTGCGCGGTCGCGCGGACGTCGACCGACTCATCGAGGGCGCCCGGACACTCGACGCCGACCGGCTGGCGCCGGTCGCCGAGGGCGTCGCCCGGACCGTGGCCGCACTCGGCGCCACCCCGCTGATCGGCTTCGCCGGCGCACCGTTCACGCTCGCGGCCTACCTCGTGGAGGGCAAGCCGTCACGCGACCACTTCGGCGCCCGCCGCCTCATGCATGCCGACCCGGGCGCCTGGACGGCGCTGACGGAATGGGTGGCCGACATCGCCGGCGCCTTCCTGCGCGCGCAGGTGCTCGCCGGGGCGAGCGCCGTCCAGCTCTTCGACTCCTGGGCCGGCTCGCTCACCCTCGCCGACTACTCGACCCACGTCGCCCCCGCGAGCACCCGCACACTGGGCCACGTGCGCGATCTCGGCGTCCCGATCGTCCACTTCGGGACCGGGACCGGCCACCTCCTCGCCGCGATGCGCGACGTCGGGGCCGACGTCGTCGGCGTCGACTACCGGACTCCGCTGGACGAGGCCAGCCGCACCCTCGGGGGACGGACTCCGCTCCAGGGCAACCTCGACCCGGCGCTGCTCGCGGCGCCGTGGCCGGTGCTCGAGGCCGCCGTCCGCGACGTCGTGCGCCGCGGCGCCGCGGCACCGGCGCACGTGGTCAACCTCGGTCACGGAGTCCCGCCGGACACGGATCCTGCGGTCCTGACCCGCATCGTCGAGCTCGTCCACTCCGTGCGCTGAGCGCCACCCTTCGACACCCCGGACGTAGAGCAGAATGGCCCGGACATGGTCAGCGCCCTTCGCCTCGGAACCCGCGCCAGCACACTCGCCCTCACCCAGAGCGAGCAGGTGGCGCAGCTGCTGCGCGCCCAGGGGTGGTCGGTCGAGCTGGTGCACGTGCGCACCGACGGCGATCGGCTCACGGGGTCGCTTTCGACCATCGGCGGGACCGGGGTCTTCGTGACCGCCCTGCGCGAGGCGCTCCTGGCCGGCCGCTGCGACCTCGCCGTCCACTCCCTCAAGGACCTGCCCACCGCACCGGCCACCGGGATCGCCCTCGCGGCCGTGCCCGAGCGCGAGGACCCGCGGGACGCGCTGTGCGCCATGAGGGGCCGGCGGCTCGCCGACCTGCCCGTGGGAGCCCGGGTCGGGACCGGCTCGCCCCGGCGCGCGGCCCAGCTCCGACTCCTGCGACCCGACCTCGACGTCCGGGACATCCGGGGCAACGTCGACACCCGGCTGC